>JBLRWR010000213.1:1475-2888 GCA_047921135.1 Candidatus Brevefilum sp. | reverse complement strand
CCGACGCGCACCTCAAGCGTCAGATCATGGGGCGTGAAGTTGTCGTAGCAATCACCAATGGCCGCCTTGACCTCGGCCCCTGGGAGCAAATCTTCTACGGCGAATTTGACGGTCGGCGCCGCAAGCGCGTGCTGGTGAAGATCATCGGGGAATAGCTTATTCCTGTGCAACAATCAACCTCACAATTACCCCTCACTAGAGAAATTGAACCTTCCTGACCATGTTAAAAATGCCCACATTCCTCCCCACCACCCCTGAAGAACTTGAAACCCTCGGTTGGGACCAGCTCGATGTAATCCTGATCACCGGCGACAGCTACATCGACAGCCCCTTTATCGGCGTGGCAGTGATCGGCAAGGTCTTGCAGGATGCCGGATACAAGGTGGGGATCATCGCCCAACCAGATCTTCAATCGGCAGCGGATATCACCCGCCTGGGTGAACCGCGCCTGTTCTGGGGCGTGACCGCCGGCAGCATTGATTCCATGGTCGCCAATTACACCGCCACAGGCCGTCCCCGCCGCGCAGATGACTACACGCCCGGCGGGCACAACACCAAACGGCCCAACCGTGCCACCCTGGTGTATAGCAACCTGATCCGCCGCCACTTTAAGGGCACAGTCCCCATTGTGCTGGGCGGGGTGGAAGCCAGCCTGCGACGCATCGCCCATTATGATTTTTGGTCCGATGCCATCCGCCGGTCGGTCCTGTTTGATGCCAAAGCAGATTACCTCCTTTACGGCATGGCCGAGCACAGTGTGGTCGAGCTTGCCCGCACCCTGGCTGCCGGTGAAGACCCAATCCAAACCCTCGGTTTATGTTACATCGCCAAACAAGTGCCTGAAGGCTATCTCACTCTGCCCACATTCGAGCAGGTCTCGCAAGATAAAGATGCCTTCACCGATATGTTCCACACCTTTTACGACAACAACGACCCCATCAGTGCCAAAGGGCTAGCCCAGCGCCACGGGGATCGATACCTGGTTCACAACCCGCCTGCGCCTTACCTGTCCACATCCGAAATGGATCGGGTGTATGCCCTGAACTACGCCCATGCCCAGCACCCCTATTATGCAGCCCAGGGCGCGGTCAAAGCACTTGAGACCATCCGCTTTTCCATCCCCACCCATCGCGGCTGCTACGGGGAGTGTAATTTTTGCGCCATTGCCGTTCACGAGGGACGCACCGTGCGCTGGCGGAGCCAGGAGTCCATTTTGGCAGAGGCACAAGCGATCACACAGTATCAAGACTTTGGCGGTTACATCTACGATCTAAGCGGCCCAACAGCCAATATGTACGGCTTTGAGTGCCCTGTCAAGCTGCGCAAAGGCCCCTGCCAGGATAAAAGCTGCATCTATCCTGAAACCTGCTCTGTACTGCCCATCGACCACCAGGTGCAGACCGAATTATTGCA
>JBLRWR010000213.1:0-1465 GCA_047921135.1 Candidatus Brevefilum sp. | reverse complement strand
CAGGATAAAAGCTGCATCTATCCTGAAACCTGCTCTGTACTGCCCATCGACCACCAGGTGCAGACCGAATTATTGCAGAACCTGCGCCAGATCAAAGGCGTGAAGAAGGTCTTTGTGGGGTCTGGCTTGCGGTATGACCTGATCCTTGCTGATCAAGCCCATGGTAAAGCGTATCTCAAGGAGCTGGTTCAGCATCACACCTCGGGTCAGCTGAAGATCGCCCCCGAACACACCCAACCTGAGGTGCTGGCTCGCATGCGCAAACCGGACCTTGGCAAGCTGATCGAATTCAAGGCGCGTTTTGATGCGCTCAACGATGATGTCAAGAAAAAACAATTTCTCAGCTACTACCTGATCGCCGCCTACCCGGGCTGCACCCTGGATGATATGCGAGCTCTCAAACGGTTTGCCAGCCAGGAGCTGGGCGTCCTGCCTGAACAGGTGCAGGTCTTTACGCCCACGCCCTCGACCTATGCCAGCGTGATGTATCACACCGAAAAGGACCCCTTTACGGGTGAAGCCCTCTTTGTAGAAAAGAACCCCGCCAGCAAAAAACGCCAAAAAGAAATCATCACGGGTGGCGGTAAACCGCCCCGACGGCACCGGCGGGGAAAATAAACATCAACCCGATGATCGAGGAGCGCCACATGCCTGTCCATCCACCCGTGACACACTCCCTCGCCCAGCTTCAAGACTGGATGAAGGTTCACGCGCCTGGCGTGACCTTTCAGTCCCCGGCCAATCCAGCCGCCATCGACAACTTCGCCGAAAAGAGCGGCTTGACCCTGCCTGATGACCTGCGCCAGCTCCTCCTGGCGGCTGACGGCGAAACCCGCAAATCAGCCGGGGCAATTGGCAACTGGCGCTTGATGCCCCTTGCCGAGATCCAGGCTGCCTGGGGATGGCTCAGCCAGCTGGCGGCTAAAGGCGCCTTTGCAGATCGCACCCCGCAGCCCTCGCCTTACTTAAGGCAAGCCTGGTGGCATCCGGGATGGATCCCGTTCGTCAGCAGCGATGCCGGTGACTACTTCTGCCTGGATAGCGATCCGCCCGAGCCCCCACGGTCTGGGCAGGTGTTACTGTACCTGGCAGAAAGACCACAACGTCCGCTGGTGGCCGCCAGCCTGGGCGCCTGGCTAGACCGGATCACCCGTGATCTTGCTTCCGGCGTATACGCGTATGACACAGTCGAAGGCTTCGATGATCAAGCCTTTTTACGCTCCTCGCTGGAGAGTAAACACTTACTGGATGATATCCCAGGCAAGCTGATCGTGCAGGAATAGGCCTGATAAACAGCAAAACCAAACATGAGGTAACATCATGACTGAAACTTTCCACATGTGGTCAAATCATCAGCCGTAACTTATGTCCTAATGTTTGTGAATTTATTATCGAGGACCATCATTGAAACCTAAGCAACACATTCCCTCTAGCACCCCCGAAAAATCTTTCGTCCGAGATTTCC
>JBLRWR010000212.1:0-2896 GCA_047921135.1 Candidatus Brevefilum sp. | reverse complement strand
CGATTGGGATATCACCGGTTTGACCGGTGGCGCTTCAAATCACCCCAATATCGCTGTTGCCGAAGGGACTTGGAGCGTGGACGAGTCGGGTGCCTTCTGCTTTTTGGCATACACCATTGGCCAAGCAGATGGCGGCACATACAAGGCCAGCTTTGGCAATAAGTTCGACAATTACCGGGTAATCGGAGACGTTGAGCCCACACCCATACCAACACAAGAACCCACCCCTGTTCCCACCGAAGAACCCACCCCGGTACCCACTCAGGACCCTGAAGGCGAACCGCCACCAACTGTTGCACAATCAACGCCAGCGCCCGCTATTGCCCCAACCACAGGCGCGGCATCAGGCCCAACTGCACTAATCGCAACAGCCGTTTCCACCCTCGGTCTCTCCGGGCTTTCCCTCGGGGTATGGCTGAAACGCCGCAAATGATATATCAGTATTAATCATTTTCGATCAAATTACTAATAACAGGAGGTGTTTGTAGAAAACACCTCCTGTTGCACAAAACTTCGCCGTTACTCCTTCACAAATTCATGATAATGACGGTGATATTTGCTGGATAAACAAAACTCATGGCCAAGACTACCACATCCAACCTCAAATACCTGGTCATCAGCGCCATTCTGGCGGTGATTGGGCTTGGCGCGTTGATCGCACTCATCATCCAGTTTGGCCCCCGTCGGCCTCAAACCAGCATTCCAGAAGAAACCGTAGCACTCTTCCAGCCGACAGCCACCCGCGCCCCCACCCAGACCGCCACAATCCCAGCCCAATCAGTACCTGCGACAACCAGCGAGGCTATTCAATACCCGCCCACCCTCGTACCGATCCCCAGCCCCACCCCGGAACCGGAATGGATGGTTTACGACCAGATCGATTTTCGCGACCAAATGATCGAGGCGCTGATCAATATGCAGTGCCTGGGGGACCAGGTGCATCTCAATCCGTTTAGTGTCGTCCCTTATTCACCGGACATCATCGAAAGCGGCGTTTTTTACAGCATCCTGGATTTTTCCATCGCCTGGGAGCACCTGGGGTTCTATGGGCTGTGGATCCATTCAGGCCGGTCCCCTGATTTTGGTGACCTGCCCGCCTACCCCCTGCAGCTCTATCTTGAAAATGATGCCCGGGGATACCGGCGCTCCCCTGCGGAGTTTACAGCCAACCTTCAAGACTGCCTGATTGGGGCTGAATTACGCTTGCGCCAGGGGGACTCCCTTTCCGTAAGCCAAGTTGTGGCTGCTGTCCGCATTCCCCCGCCCGAGGTGAACGAAGTCAGCCGGCACCCTATGGACCTGGTGCCCTACTTGGCAGAAAACTATCCCGATAGCGGATTCGACCAAATGGACTTGCCCGGTCTGCTGTTCTACTTCTGCGGCCGCCAGCTCACGGGTGAGGCTTACAATTCGGACTTTGATTACTGGACCCAATCTCGTATCATCATCGGGTTCATGCCGGTCAGTGGGGATTGACTCCCTCAAAGTACAGAACGACGCTTTTCTCCCTAAACTAAACGCCAAACTTAGGAATCTTCCCCATCGATTGTGGTCTCATCCACCCAGGCCAGGTAAGCTGCTGCGCCCCCTGTGATCGGCATGGATATGATTTCCGGTGTGTCGTAGCTATGCTGTTCCTGCAAAGCAGCCTCAATTTTCGGGTAAAGCGCTGCCCGGGTCTTAATCAACAACAGCCACTCCTCGTCCTTTTGCAAGGCATCTTGCCAGGTGTAAACGCTGCGGACCTGGGTGATCTGCACACACGCTGCCAAACCCTCGCTCACCAGCATCTCCGCTAAACGGTCTGCTTCGGCCTGGCTGTCCGTGGTGGTGGTGATTAAACAATAAGCAGACATAATCATCATCTCCTGGGTTGGTTTTCCTTCGTGTTTATCAACGAATTAAAGCATAACATACAATCTCGCCTGGCAACCACAAGCCAGAAATACATGGTAATTGCCTCTAATCAGCCTTATAATAGATGCAACCAGCATAATCTGGACGAAAAACTAGTTTGAGTCACGCCGTCCAGCCAGCCAATCGGGAGGACAAAATGACATCACAACCGCTAACCCAGTATCCTGTTTTTGTGATGTGCGGCAGGGATCCCAAACGCCGGCGGTTGCTGGAAGTGATTGACCCCGAAGAGCACTATAAATCTAAAGCATTGCTGCCCTTCCTCGGCAAGCGGCTGATCGATTGGCCGTTGGAAGCCATCAATCAGTCTCCCTATGTGGAAGGGCTCTACCTGATCGGCCTCTCTGAGGAAGATGTCAAATTTGACTTTCCCGTCCACTATATCCCCGTTAAAACCACGGCCGAGTTCGCCGATAAGCTACTGGCCGGGATAGAATACATCGCCGAACAAGGAAAAAAACCTGACCTGGTGGTCATCAGCACCACTGATGCACCGGGCATCCAAACCAAGGATATCAACCGGTTCTTCGAGGAGCTCCAGGCGTTCAATGGGGCAGAATTTGTGCTCTCCTTTGTCCCCGAAGCCCTCATAGAGGCGGCTTTTCCAGGGTCAGGTCGGGTGGTGCTGCGGTTTCGTGACCATCAGCTTGTTCCCGGCGAACTATATGCCCTCAGCCCACGCGCCATCCGCATTGGCAAACCACTCATCGCAGGCATCAGCCAGCGCCGCCGCCAGATCAACCGCCAGGTGACCAATATCAGCCCCTCACCGGTGATCCGCCTGCTGGCCCAAAAACCACTTATGTGGGGTGTAATCATCAAATACTTGCTAGGAAGGGCCACCTTGGCAGACGCCGAATGGGCTTTTTCGAAATCATTTGACTGCCAAACCCGTGGCGTGATCATCCCTGATGCGGGCTTCGGCATGGATATGGACCTACCGGAAGACTACGAGCGCCTAAAAACTTACGTGCAGGAG
>JBLRWR010000211.1:0-2922 GCA_047921135.1 Candidatus Brevefilum sp. | reverse complement strand
CGACTGTTGTTTACGGGTACTTTGCCCTGACTTTTATGACGCCCTTGTTGCAGTCAATCCTGGGAAAAAACATCGTTGCCATCTACAATACTGCTTCTGCGGGAATCGTGATCGGCATTTTGATCATCCCGCTGGTCAGTTCAATGAGTGAAGATGCCCTCAGCGCAGTCCCGAATTCATTACGCGAGGCAGCTTATGGATTGGGCGCAACGAAGTTTGAGACTGCGTTGCAAGTTGTGGTGCCTGCAGCTCTTTCGGGTATTACGGCGGCTTTTATTGTCGCCACGTCACGTGCCATTGGTGAAACGATGATTGTGGCCATTGCGGCTGGTGCGGGGCCCAATTTTACTTTTAACCCTTTCGAAGCAGCGGAGACCATGACCGGCCACATTGTCCGCATCAGCGGCGGTGACCTGAGCTATAACTCGCTTGACTACAACAGCATTTTCGCGATTGGTTTGCTATTATTTTTCATGACCCTTTCGCTTAACATGGTCAGTCAGAAGGTTGTTAAAAAATTCCGGGAGGTTTATCAATGAGTGTAACGCCGGGTAAAGCCATCTCCGTTTCTGCAGTAGAAAAGCACGAATATTCTGCTGAGGCGGAAAAATTATCCAGGAGACATTTCGTCGGAAAAATTTGGCAGGTAATATTTGCCACTTCTACACTGGTCGGGATTGTTGCCCTGACGACGCTGCTGTTGAACATCATCAACAGCGCCTTTGGGTATGTAGCAATAGAAAATAAAATTCAACCGGAACAATTGGCGATCAATGGCATTCCAATAGAGCGGATGCCCAAAGAAGACCTGGTTGTTGTCCTTGGAAATCATGTGTCGGCTGGGCTCATGCGCCGCTTCGAGAGTGAAATGCCCTGGGAGGAGCGTTCCAGAGAGGATGTTTACGATCTTGTTTTAGAGCGGGTGGTCGAACCCAAACCCGTAGCACAGTGGTCTTTATATGAATCTATGTTCAAAGTAGATGAGATTCGGCTGGAGATGCTGGAAAGATACACGGAAGCCGACTTGATCTTCAAAAGCTGGATCAGCCCCAGATTCATCACATCCCCCCAATCCTCCAATGCGTTCAATGCGGGCGTGAGAACAGCTATTTTGGGCTCTCTGTGGACCATTTCGATTGCGATCATTTTTGCATTCCCGCTTGGTGTAGGCGCAGCTATTTATTTGCAGGAATATGCTAAGGATAATTTCATCAATCGCATCATTCAAACCAATATCAATAATCTCGCCGGTGTTCCATCCATCATTTATGGCATTCTTGGGTTGGCTTTATTTGTACGTTTGCTCGGTCCGGTTACCAGTGGTGCAGTCTTTGGATACGGAGATCCAACAGTTGCCAACGGCCGCACCATTTTGTCGGCCGGGCTGACCCTGGGATTGCTGATCCTGCCACTCATTATCATCAATGCCCAGGAAGCCATAAAAGCTGTGCCAGCTTCTTTACGCCAGGCCAGCTACGGTATCGGTGCTACTCGCTGGCAAACAGTTTGGAACCATGTCTTGCCCAGCGCGTTGCCGGGGATCCTGACCGGGACAATTTTGGCAATTTCACGTGCAATTGGCGAAACGGCACCATTGGTGGTGGTGGGGGCATCCACCTTCATCACTTTTGACCCCGATGGACCGTTCTCTAAATTTACCACTTTGCCGATCCAGATCTATCAATGGACCGCGCGCCCACAGGATGTTTTTCGCAATATTGCTGCAGGGGCAATTATTGTCCTTTTATTGATGTTACTTTCTATGAATGCCATCGCAGTCTTGTTGCGCAATAGATACTCACGGAGGATATAGATGGCCAGTTATAACTTAGAATCCAGCAATGGCCGCTACGCGATTGAAGCCAAAGATCTGAACTTATATTACGGGGATTTCAGAGCGGTTAAAAATACCAATCTAAAATTCGAACGCAATAAAATCACAGCAATCATCGGGCCATCGGGTTGCGGCAAAAGCACCGTCTTGCGTGCTTTTAACCGCATGAATGAACTCATCCCGATCTATCATGCGACCGGGGAGGTGATTTTTAATGGGATCAACATTTATGAGAATGATGTCGACCCGGTTGAGGTTAGGCGGCATATCGGCATGGTTTTCCAAAAACCGAACCCATTTCCAAAAAGTATTTATGAGAACGTTGCTTGGGGCGTGCGAAAGGTGACCAACTTCAAAGGCAACATGGATGAGATTGTAGAACAATCTTTACGGCAGGCGGCCTTGTGGGATGAAGTGAAAGACATTTTGGATCAAAGCGGGTTGGCCTTGTCTGGCGGGCAGCAGCAGCGCTTGTGCATCGCCCGCACTTTGGCTGTCAAACCTAATGTAATTTTGATGGATGAACCTGCCTCTGCACTGGACCCAATTGCCACACTCCGCATCGAAGAATTGATCCAGGAATTAAAAAAGGATTACACGATCATCATCGTGACCCACAACATGCAGCAAGCGGCGCGTGCCTCGGATTACACGGTGTTTTTCAACATGGATGAAGATCGGGCGGGCTATTTAGTTGAATATGATCTTACCGAAAAGGTCTTTACCAACCCTGAGAAGCGGCTGACGGAAGATTACATCTCTGGGCGTTTCGGATAGCCATCGTTTCGTGTTTATTGAATAGAGTTTGAGAATTGGTGTAATAACCTGGCTAATAACCAGGTTTCTTAGTTTTTTTGAGGGGGTTGGGGAGCGGTAAAGCCCGCGTAAGGGTTGGTGGGGAGCAAATGAACGATTGTGTTGCCAGTCGCCTTCCCTTAACGACCAAAAAAGTGCGTTCCCTGGCCGATGGTATCCGTCTGGAGCACGAACACATCGCCGGCACGGGGCTGATGGGCCAGTTCTGCCCTGGAAAGGCCTGTCCGGGCGGTGGTGATGAACAGGAGGTCGCCGTGCTGGCCGCCAAAGCT
>JBLRWR010000210.1:0-2932 GCA_047921135.1 Candidatus Brevefilum sp. | reverse complement strand
CTTAAAGGTGGGGGTCGAGAATGTCACCAGCGCAGTATTGTCGTTCAGCGCGTGCTGGTATTCGTCCATTGATATCCTGATCCCGTCGTCGCTCTCCAGCAGGACCAGCGTGTGGCCCCGGTTCAACAGCGCTAACGCACCCTGGATCGTGTAAAGGTCGGTGGGAAAATTCAGCACATCGGAGATGACCTGTCTCCGGTCAGAATTGATCTTCAGCGCGCTGATGACTAATTTGAATAAGTTGATCGTGGTTGAATCAGCAATGACCACCTCACCCGGACCCGCGCCGATCAATCCCGCCAGTTTATCGCCAATCCGCGTGGGCGCGTCGTACCAGTGCGTTCCCCAGGAGCGGATCAACCCGCTGCCCCACTGGTGTTCAATAATTTCTGCCAGCCTGCGCTGAGTTTCCAGCGGCAGCCGGCCCAGGGAGTTCCCGTCCAGGTAGATTTCGTCCGGATCGGCCCGGTAGAAGTGCGCTTTATAGCCTCCCAGGGGGTCGTCCGCATCGAGCTGGGAAGCGAATGTCACCAGATCAGCCCAAATTTGATCGTTTGTCTTCATAGTGAGTCCATTTCACCGGTCTGATAGCAGGATTTTGCTGGATACCCCATTTTACATTGGATTTGAAGGATCATAAAACTGATCTTCAACAAATTCCTCTCTGGTTTGCAATGGGTAATCCATGGATATTTCTTCATCATGACTTACCGGTTCGATGATTCCTTGTTATCATTATCCCCATGGCCCAAATCCGTCTTGACAGTGTCACTTATGCCTATCCCTCACAACCCGTTCTTCAAGGGGCTTCCTGCCTGATCCAGACGGGCTGCTACGGCGTGATCGGGCCCAACGGCAGCGGGAAGACCACGCTGTTGAAATTGATCCTGGGTGAGCTGAAACCAGATGAAGGGTTTATCGTCCGGGATAAGCGGCTGAACAGCGCCTATATGGCCCAGGAGATCACCCTGGACCCCGACCAGCCTGCCTGCGAAGCCGTCCGCCAGGGGGCTGTGCGGGTCTTGGCCCTGGAGGGGGAGCTGGCTGATCTGGAGGCCAAATTTGCCGACCCGGCCCACTACAGCGATGAGAAACGGCTGGCACGTTTGATAGAACAGCAGGAATGCGTCTTGGCTGCCTACAATGACCTGGGCGGACCCGGGCTGGAGGGACAGGTGCACAGCCTGCTGACCGATATCGGTTTTAAGGCACACGAGCTGACCCTGCCCGTCCGGCACCTGAGCGGCGGGCAGAAAAAGCTGCTGGGCTTGGCGCGCATCATCATCGGCCGCCCGGATATCCTCCTGCTGGACGAGCCCGACAACCACCTGGACCTGGAAGGCAAGGCCATGCTGGCCAAACTGATTGAGGGCTTTTCGGGCAGTGTTGTGATCGTCTCGCATGACCGTTATTTCCTGGATATGGTGGTGGATGAGATCCTGGATGTGGACAACTACCGGATTGTGCAGTTTAAGGGCAATTATTCAGAATATGTTTTTGAAAAACAACGTTTGCTACAACGCCAGGCAGTGCTTTTCCAGGCCCAGCAGAAGGAAATTTCCCGGCTTGAACAGGCTGCCAAACGCCTGCTGATGTGGGGCAGGGTCTACGATAACGCCAAATTCTCCAACCAGGGCAAGAACATCCTCAAACGCCTTGACCGCCTGGAAAGGATTGACCGCCCGCCCCCCGATCAGGATATGCTCGAGATCAACCTGGGCGGCTGGCGGGGCAGTGAAAAAGTGTTGGAGATCACCGACCTGAGCAAGGGTTTTCCTGCTGGGGATGGGACTTTTAACACCAAGGTGCTCGAGAACATTAATCTACACTTGCGTTATGGCGACCGGGTCGGGTTGATCGGGCCCAATGGTGCTGGAAAGTCCCTGTTGATCCGCCTGATCCTGGACCAGCTGACGCCGGACAGCGGCAGGATCTACCTGGGGCCGAGTATCGTTCCCGGTTATTATGCCCAGGAGTTCGAGACGTTGAACCCCAAACTGGGTTTGTTGGAAGCCATTTGTAAAGCGGGGAATTTTTCTGAAAACCGGGGCGTCGCTTTGCTGAAAAAGTTTGGTTTTGATTACCAACAGAGGGATACACCGGTCGGGGCGCTCTCTGGCGGCGAGCGTGCCCGCCTGCAGATTGCCATCATCACCCTGTCTGGCGCCAATTTCTTGCTGTTGGATGAGCCCACCAATCATCTCGATATCCCCTCCTGTGAGGTGCTGGAAGATGCCCTGCTGGACTTTAACGGTACTTTATTGGCTATCTCCCATGACCGCTACTTCCTTGATCGGATTGCGACCAAAATCGTTGAACTGGGTGGGGCAGGATTAATAGAGTATCTGGGTAATTACTCCGATTACGAAAATCAGCGTTTTTCAGCTTAAACCCTATTAAAATCGTTGAGCACCAAGGACGCCGACCCTGGTGCTCAATAGAAGGAGAAGAAAAGTGTCTTAGATAGGAGTATTGTAGCATCCCAGGGCGGAGTTTACTTGACGCTTACCCTACGATTACTCTACGCACAACCTCTAATATCCATCTTTCTTTGAAAAACAGTGATTATTGGTATTTTATTGCCTGGGAGAACACCTCCAGGCTATTCATAGCGCAGGGCTTCAACCGGCGCAAGGTTGGCAGCGCGATTGGCGGGGTAGTAGCCAAAGAAAACGCCGACCGCCGCTGAGAACAGTGTAGCCAGCAGCACCGAATTAAGGGTCACAGTGATTTCCAGTGGCGTGCCGCTGCGGGTGGCGATTTGGCTGACCGCGGTGGAGATACCCCAGCCCAGGGCGATGCCGATCAAGCCGCCAAATAAGCTCAGGAGCACCGATTCGGTCAGAAACTGGATCAGGATATCGGCTTTACGCGCCCCCAGGGCTTTGCGCAGGCCGATCTCGCGGGTGCGCTCGGTGACAGACACGAGCAT
>JBLRWR010000209.1:0-2936 GCA_047921135.1 Candidatus Brevefilum sp. | reverse complement strand
TCCACTGTCGTGGGTAAATCCACGTCCAGGGCTTCGGTTTCAAAGAACATCAGTTTGACGTCCATGTTTGGCTTGAGAAACAGCGCTTGATCTTCTAAGATGTCGGCATTGACGGGGTATTGTTCGTAGGTTTGGTTATCCATAAAGAAGAACAAACTGCCATCAGAATAGAGGAACTGGGCGTTGTGATATTCCAGGCGGACATCCTGGACCCTGTTCCCGGAGTTGAAGGTCATTTCTAAGGTGGTGCCCTTGCGGAGATCACGCGCTTTGATCCGGATGGTGGCGGCGCCACGGCCGGGTTTGTTGTGGGCGTAATCCAGTACTTTGTACAGGCTGCCATCCTGTTCGAAGGTCACCCCTTTGCGTAGTTCGTTGACATCAATCATGAAAATAATTTCCTTTTCTTTCTGTAAAATTGCCACAAAGATTATAGCCCACACAGGGCGGGTTTACAAGTCAACGGTGATATGTGGCTAGCCTACAAAAGGATTACTTAAGCCTTTATCTGATTTGATTTTCAAATTTTTTGGGCTCAGTGACCGGTTGTTGACAAACAAAACCCTGGCAGACATAGGCAGTAGGTTTTCCACTGATGGCGGGCCTGTCGGCTAATAAGCCGGGATAGGAGGCGTCTGCCTCCATAGCTGATCTCCTGGCAGCGATGACGCTGAACGGCCGGTAAGCACTGCGATAAATGTCCAGGAAGGACTGTAGGGTATCCAGCTCAGCCGGGCTGACAAGCGCAATTTGTTGGGTATCCGTGGAAAGCAAACCTGCTACCTGCAGCCAGTACCCAAAACTGGTGGGGTATTCCTCAAGGTTTTTTCCGACCTGGTTCACCATGCGGGTGGCGCGTTCGGCGTGTTCAGGATCGTGTTCGTAGTTGGCCAAAAGCCAATGGACGTAAGCCGCCATGGCATTTCCGGAGGGGGTGGCGTTGTCCTGTGTGCCACGGGGCCGGACGACGAGATCGGTGAGGTTAGCTGCGGAATCGTAGTACAGGTCGTCATTGGCGCCAAAATCTGCTTGCATCGTTGAGAAGAGTGAGCGCATGGGAGCGTACATTTGGGGATCAAAGTCGATGACGTAAACAGCATGCAGCCCGGTGATCAGGGCGGCATAATCGGCCAGGGTGCCCGGCTGGTTAGCCCTGCCATCCCGCCACGACCGAAAGAGCCGGCCTTCAGGTGAGCGGAGGTTATTGAGGATAAACATGGCAGCAGTTTTTGCGCATTGAAGAAAGTCCGGCCGTTTGAGCAATAAGCCCGCTTCAGCAAAGGCGCGAATGGCCATTCCGTTCCATTCGGTGATAATTTTTTCGTCTTTACCCGGCGGCGTGCGTTGATCCCTGGCCGTTTTCAGCTTCTCGAAAATTGGTCCCAGGCGGGTATCCAACTGGTTATCCGTCAAGGCGTCTTGTTTCAGTTGGAGCACGTTTAATCCATGCTCAAAATTGCCCTGGTCCCTCAGCCCAACACTTTCCTGCAAGGTGTTTAACTCGTCCACGGAGAGGAGTTCTTGCAGCTCTTTGACCTCCCAGGCATAATAGCGTCCCTCGCCCTCCGGTGTGTCGGCATCCATACTGGCATAAAATACGCCCTGTGGCCCGGTCATTTGTTCCTGGATAAACTCCAGGGTTGCTTCTGTCACGTGTTTGAAGCGCGGCTGCCCGGTCAGGGCATAGGCGTGCAGATAGGTTAGCGCGAGCTGGGCGTTATCGTAGAGCATCTTCTCAAAGTGGGGGATGAGCCAGTGTCCGTCTGTGCTGTAGCGGTGGAAGCCTCCGCCGACCAGGTCGTACATGCCGCCCTGGGCCATATGAGTCAATAGATGCTCGGTGATTTTAGCAGCCTGGGAATTACCAGTCAGCGCACGCTGCATGAGGAAATCAACCAACATGGGTTGGGGGAAGCGAGGTGCACGGCCCCAGCCGCCGGATTGCCAGTCGTAGGCAGAGTGTAAGCGGGCGACGATCGCATCCAGATCGAGGGATGATGTTGTATTTGCCTGTTGATTTTGTTTGGACTTGATGGCGCTGGTCAGAATGTCAGCATTTTTCTTGACGGATTCCTGCTGGTCGTTCCAGGTGTCGATCACGGCTGTCAGCACCTGATTGAATGAAGGCAAGCCATGGCGAGGCGCCGGTGGAAAATAGGTGCCGCCATAAAAGGGTTTCAGGTCCGGGGTGAGGAAGACGCTCAACGGCCAGCCGCCCTGACCTGTTAAGAGGACCACAGCCTGCATGTAAATGTCATCCAGGTCGGGGCGTTCTTCACGGTCAACTTTGATATTGATAAAATGCTCGTTGAGGAGGTGTGCTGTGGCGGGGTTTTCGAAGGATTCGTGCGCCATCACGTGGCACCAGTGACAGGCGGAGTACCCAATGCTCAGGAAGATGGGTTTATTTTCCTGCCGAGCCCTTGACAGGGCTGCTTCGCCCCAGGGATACCAGTCGACGGGGTTGTCCTTGTGCTGTTGCAGGTAGGGTGAGGTCTCATTAACAAGCTGGTTGGCCATGTGTTTCCTTTCCGTGTGGTTCAGAGGGGGGAATGATCACCCACCCTGGCACTTGATCCTGTGAGGGATTATACATTACCAGAATTTCAGTATATAATTTGTCACAGGTTATTATCAACATTTTAGTTATACTTATTAGACACCAGACTCGTTTATGATCTTACTGAGGCTTGTCGATATCGTAACGCCTGACTTATTTAGCTGTTTAACATGATGAATTTATTCTTATTATTCATGAAAAGAGGACTTCATGGTTGCTATTCATAAAATTGATCTACACAATAAAGCGGATGTGATGCGCTTTATCCGCTTGCCCTTTGATCTGTACAAAGGCCATCCGCAATGGGTACCGCCTTTCATCGTTGATGTGAAGGCGATGCTCAACCCCGAAAAACACCCCTTCTATGAACACTCAG
>JBLRWR010000208.1:0-2960 GCA_047921135.1 Candidatus Brevefilum sp. | reverse complement strand
CGCCGAACATAGACCTGGTCCTGTCCATTGCTGCTGACAATGGCATCGTTGGGGATCACAAACACGTCTTCGATCTCCTCGATCAGGATCGTCACCGCCGCCGTCATCCCGGGCCGGATGCGCACATCGGCATCCAGCATTTTGATGGTGACCGTGTATTCGACCACGCCCTGGACGGTTGTACCGACGGGCGAGATCTCGGTTACTTCTCCGGTAAAGGTGCTCTCAAAATAGGCATCAAACACCAGTTGCGCCGGTTGACCGACCCTCACCTGGGGAATATCGATCTCGGAAATCTGGACTTTTAGGCGCAAATCCGACAGGTTGTCCAGCTGTACCGCTTTGGTGCCCATCTGGACGACATCGCCAACCTGGGTAGGCAGGTCAGTGACCACAGCGCTGAAGGGCGCCTTGATGGTGGGGCTATCCAGCCGGGATTGGGCAATGGTTAGGCGGGTCTCCAGGATAGTCACCTCGTCGGGATCCGGGCCATCGGCGAGGATTGTCACCCGGTCTTGCAGCCTGGCTACCCGTGCCTCGGCCAATTCGATCTCCAGTTCAGCTTCGGCAATCTCGCGTTCGGAAAACTCTGCCCGGCAAAAATTTAAATTCGCCTGGGCGGTGTTGACCCGCTGCAGGTTGATGGCATTTTGCTGAAAGTTGTAGATCTGCTCTGCGCGTTCCAGCTCTTCTTCCAGGTCTTCAATGCGCTCATCAGAACAGCGCTGGAAGTTCATCACCTGGCGTTTATTTTGCAAGTCTTCCAGGTTTTCTTGGGCGTTGAGCAGGTCCAGCCGGGCGCTGGCCAGGTCGGACCCCCAGTTCTGATACAGCTCATCCAGCGCCTTTTGGGCGTTAATCACGTCGATCTCCGCTTGCAGGATTTCCACCGAGAGAGAATTCGTTTCCAGGGTCATTAACACCTGGTCTTTTTCAACTGTCTCGCCCACTGCAATGTGGACCTCGCCAACGATCCCGCTGGCGGACCAGGTCAGTACCCCGGTTTGGTCGGGCTGGACCGAGCCGGTGCCGTAAATGAAGGCGCTCAGGCTGTCCCGGCGGTAGGGTTCAGTTTCAATGTTGGCAAAGACCTGGTTAGCTTCCTGCCGGGCTTGAAAAATCCGCCATCCAACGAACAGGGCGGCCAGTATGATCACCAATAAAACAATCCATAAGCCTTTTTTACTTTTTTTCCTTCTTGGTTTTGTTTCTGCCAAGGTTATCCTCCGTAGTTTTATCGTTGCGCAATCTTCATTATCACACCCAGGGTATACGACCGCAAGTATTTGTAGATACACTGGACGATTCTGGTGTTTTAAGTGTGTTTAGTTTTGATGGTGCACCACGATGAATGATCAGTTCATTAACTCAAGAGATTTGTAAACCAATCTTGAATTTTTGTTGATTTAATTAGCAAACATGACTATTCTACCCGCAGATGAACATTAAGAAAATCACCCTGAAGATGGGGAGGGAGGAAGTTATGCCCTCTGAAAAACTAAAGCCGAAACAGACCCGCGGGACATAAGTTAGCCTTTTTTCCAATCATTGCCTGGGCTGACCGGTTGGAAGGACATGAAAATTAAGTCCACAAACCCCAGTGGAACTGATTTCACTTTGACTCCAATTACAGCGATGACTGGGGTTAAAGCGGACTTGACATGGGGCGAATACCCGCCATACCGCTGGGTTTTAATTCTATTGTTGCCCCAAAGGCGGCTTGAAATATCAGGCGAGCACTGAAATTTTGATTTCTAAACGATAGCGCCTTGAAAAAACATGATAAATATGATAGAATTGGTAATAATATATGATTGCATGATTTTGACGGATCAATAGCAATCCTAAAAGGCACAAGACAACTTAAGGTCCGTCGGACCCTGACACACCAGCCCGCATCACCGCATCCCAGGTAATCAATGCATTTCTCCCGCAACCAGGTTGATGATCCGGTTGACACCTTCTTATTACGACCCGAACCGCTCGACAACCTCGCGTTGCCCCTGCGGACAGGGTCGCGTTTTTTATTGGTAGACCGGTACGTATACCGGGTACAAGGAGGTTTTGTCTGATGAACCGTAAATCAATTTCCATTCAAGACTTAGGCCTGGACATCAATGAACTCAGGTCCGCCATCCAGCACGAATACGAGGGGGTCGCCCTCACGCCCGAGCAAGGATTTCACTTCCATACCGGGCGCAAATTAGCCGGTATGCTGGACTATCATGACGAATGGCTGGAAGGCATCCCAGAACTCGCCATTGAATCCTTTGCCGGCACGGGCAATCCCTTTGCGGTTGGCGAGCTTAGGGCAGGTGAAAGCGTGGTTGATATTGGCAGCGGCGCAGGCATCGACAGCCTGATCGCCGCCAAAATGGTCGGCCCCCATGGGCAGGTGATCGGCGTGGATATGACCCCGGCCATGTTGGAAAAAGCCACCCGAGCTGCTGAAAACGCGGGCCTGGATAATGTGACTTTTCGCCAGGGATATGGCGAAGCGCTGCCCGTTGAGGACGGCTGGGCGGATGTGATCATCTCCAACGGCGTATTGAACCTGATGCCGGATAAGCAGGCCGGCCTGGGGGAGATGGTGCGCGTCCTCAAGCCGAATGGGCGCCTGCAAATTGGCGATATCCTGGTGCAAAAGGAGGTGCCCCTTAGCGCCAAGCAGGACATCGCGCTGTGGTCTGGCTGAATTGCCGGCGGTCTGCTGGAAGCAGAATTACAGATGACCGTGGTGATGGCCGGGTTTGTGGATTTCCACATCATTAAACGGCTGGATATCTTCAGCGGCGCGCCCCAAGAGGGCAGTGCCGTCAATTTTGGCACCCTGGGGATCACCTTTGGCGCACGCCGCCCGCGCACAAAAGCCGAGTGGCATGCGGCCTTGCAGGCTTTGAACTGCGAAATCCCGGAAGAATGATGATGTGGTAGCGCGCCAAATGAAGGTAAAAGCTTTG
>JBLRWR010000207.1:0-2962 GCA_047921135.1 Candidatus Brevefilum sp. | reverse complement strand
GGATAAAGATGCCGCCCGCCGTGAAAATGTGACGGTCGAAGAAGCGGCACAAAAAGCGGCAACCTTATGGAAGAATGGCCTGGCATCCTTTGGATTAGGAAAATCGGACCTGGAAGCCTTGCGGGATTCGGCTGAATTTGCCGTGTATACGCCTGGGTCAGATGCCGGCTTGCCCGTCAGCATCCTGGCTTCGTTGTCCGCGCCGGATATCCCCTGGGAGGGCAACCGCGAGATCCTGCGCGAGAAGATCGCCAGCACGGTGACAGCGCTGTTGGGGCTGATCGGGATGCGCAATATCGACCCCGTCCAGGCCAAAGAGCACATCTTGCTGTCGAATATCTTTGAGGAAGCCTGGAAAGCGGGCAAAGACCTTGATTTAGCCACCCTGATCACCCATGTGCAATCGCCGCCCTTTGATAAGCTGGGCGTCTTCTCGCTGGACCAGTTTTATCCCCAGAAGGAGCGGTTAAGCCTGGCCATGCAGTTGAATAATTTCCTGGCCGCGCCCAGTTTCCACACCTGGCTGGAAGGGCATCCTCTGGATATCGGTCAGCTATTATGGTCCCAAACCGGAAAACCGCGCCATAATGTGTTCTACCTGGCACATCTGAATGACCAGGAGCGCATGTTCTTTGTGACCCTGCTGTATACTGCCATCGAAAGCTGGATGCGGACGCAAAAGGGCTCCAGCGGGTTGCGGGTCATGGTGTATTTTGATGAAATTCACGGCTACCTGCCGCCGACGATGAACCCGCCCAGCAAGAGCATCATTTTGCGGATGCTGAAACAGGCCCGGGCTTTTGGGGTCGGCCTTGTGCTGGCCACCCAAAACCCGGTTGATGTGGATTATAAAGCGCTCTCGAATGCGGGCACCTGGCTGGTGGGGCGCTTGCAGACCGAGCAGGATAAAGCCCGGCTGCTGGATGGCCTGGAGGGCGCAGCCCCGGGGGTGGACCGCCGCTCGTATGACCGTATGATCTCCATGCTGGGCAAACGGGTGTTTTTGTTGCACAACGTGCACGAATCGGGGTCAAAGGTCTTTCACACGCGCTGGGCGATGAATTACCTGCCCGGCCCGATGACCCGCGCCCAGATCCCGGCCGTCAACGCCCTGGCTAAGGCCATGGAGCATGCTGCTGAACAGCCTGCCGCCAGTGGGCTATCTGCCAAGCCTGCAGAATCTCGTACTGGTTTGGGCCGCGATGTAGCGCCAGTGCTCCCGGGGTCTGTACCCACCTTTTATTACCCGGTCAATCGTGGGATTTCCGATGCCTTGCAGGAAGTGGCCGGTCAGCTGCCGGGTGATGCACCACGTCCGGAGTATCTCTATAAGCCCGAACTGGTCGGGCAGGCGCGAGTGGTGTACCTGGCAC
Source organism: Candidatus Brevefilum sp. (assembly GCA_047921135.1). Lineage (GTDB taxonomy): Bacteria > Chloroflexota > Anaerolineae > Anaerolineales > Anaerolineaceae > Brevifilum. The sequence continues at coordinate 1,589 of JBLRWR010000207.1, read as the reverse complement.
GCAAATATAATATCAGTGAGGAGGCTACCTTCACGGTTCGTATCGAAGAGATGCGTCGCCGCGGCCTGGTCCGCTGGGAAGACTATACTGCGGATCCGCTTGAACTGCGTGCACTGGAGGATCAACCGCTGCCTGAGGCTGCCTTTGACACCCTGGAGAGCTTTTCCATAGTGGATGCCAAGGTCATCAAGGATCTGGAAAGCGATTTTACAGATTGGATCTACCGGACCCAGACCTTGAGCTTGCGCTTGAATAACGCTTTAGATGTGGTGGCTGAACCGGGTGTTTCCGATGAGGAATTCCGGCGCAGGTGCGAGCAGGCGGCTGAAGAAAAGAAGCGCGCTGAAATAGACGCCCTGACAAAGAAGCATAAAAGCCAGCTGGACAAACTGGAAGATCGGCTGGCCAGGGAGGAAAGCCGGATGGAGGGGTATAAAGATCAGCTGGGTCACCGGCGGATGGAGGAGCTGGGAAAGGGCGTGGAAAACGTCATAGGTATGCTCACCGGCAGCCGCCGGACGGTCTCAACCTCGTTGTCCAAGCGGCGCATGACCAGCCAGGCCAAAGCCAATGTTGAGAAAAGCGAGCTGGAGATCAAGAATATCACCCGGGACATAGAGCGGCTTAAAGCGGATCAGGCGGCTGAACTGGCGAAGCTACAGGAGAAGTGGCAAAACGCCCTTAACCAGGTGGTGGAAGAAGCGATTTCGGCCTTTAAGAAGGATATCTACATCGAAAAATTCGGGCTCGTTTGGCTGCCTTATTACGCGTTTAAGAAGGGTGAGGATTGGGTGACCGTGCCGGCTTTCCGCTGGGGTGAGCGGTAAACCTCAGCCAGCGGTGGAGCAGTTGAAAATTACGATGATGAGGGACAGCAGAGATTGGGTGCTGTCCCATTTTTTTGTAGAAGGTTTTTAAGTAAAAAACTGGGCAATTGGATAAACCATATCTTATACTGTTTTTATAATGCGCTTGTATACTTAATAAGTGATCGAAAATTAAATAAACGACAACTAAGGAGCATAGGATGATTAAACGAACAGCAGTAGCCGTTTGGCAGGGTGATTTAAAGGCAGGCCAGGGTTCAATTGAATTGGGCAGCGGCGCGTTTAGCGGCAAGTATTCTTTCACCTCCCGTTTTGAGGAGGGCACCGGGACCAACCCGGAGGAGTTGATCGGCGCGGCACACGCGGGCTGCTTCTCGATGGCGCTCAGCGCGGAACTGTCCAAAGCCGGGTACACCGTCGATGAGATCAACACGGAAGCGATCGTCTCGATGGAAAAAGGTGAGACGGGGTTTGCCATCACCAGCGTTAAACTGGTCACCAAAGCCCGGGTCAAGGATATTGAGATGGATGATTTCATCAAGTTCGCTTCAGGGGCAAAGGAGAACTGCCCGGTCTCCAAGGCGCTTACAGGGGTGAAGGTTTATTTAGAGGCGCATTTGCTCAAGTAAGCCGTTTTAAGGTATATGATGATAAAAGGGATGCCTGTAAGTGCATCCCTTTTTTGAATCCGGGCTGAAAGCCACCGGAAATTAACGTGCAACGCTGGATGCGCAAACATGTTAATATCCGGAGACCATGTTT
>JBLRWR010000206.1:0-2968 GCA_047921135.1 Candidatus Brevefilum sp. | reverse complement strand
GGAATAACACCATCCCCACAATGATCAACGTCCAGCGCCAGGACAGCGTGCGCGGGCTTAGCGAGCGGCGGTAAAATGCCCACGCACTCCGGTCAAGCTGGGGATCCCAATACCCCAGGGTGATCAGGATCCCCGCCACGATCAGCGGCCCCAGCCCGCCCAGCGCAGCCAGGATCAGGTTGGGGAAAGCAAACAACGGCTTTCCGTTTAACGCTGCCAACCCCAAGAAAAACCAGGTCCAGGCGAGCACACCAAACAGATACAGCCAGGGTGCCGGTCCACGGTCTTGGTTCTTTACGGTTTCGTTCATGAGTTCTATCCCAAATTATTGGTTTACTTTAGTGATATTACAATAAAGATCCTTCAATAAGTACAGCAATTGAAGACAAACAAATTAGCTCTCAGCAAGTCAACGCAACCATGATACCACTAATTACAAACTCGGCCATACGACCATGCTGTCCTCCTCTCAATCCCCCATATAACACGCCATTGATTGCTCTATCCATCAAATCAATTAAAGTGTTTATAATTCTCACCAGTTCATCATCAACGAGGTGGAACATGCCGTCTTCTTCTTACGAAATTACCTTCCCAGCTGTCAGGCAATTCACTGCAGATGTAGGCAAGCTCTCCAAGGAAAAACACACCATCCAAGCGTTTATTGAAGTAGATGTGACCGATGCCCTGGCAAGGATCAAAACACTGCGGTCACCCGCCTATAAAGTGTCCTTTTTGGCCTGGTTTATCAAAGTTTTGGTGGATACCGTAGAACACCATCCGCCAGTCAATGGTATCAAGAAAGGCCGTAAACGGGTGGTTGTGTTCAAACAAGTCGATGTTTCCACCATCTTTGAAAAACTGGTGGAACAGGTCGCAGTTCCCCTCCCTTTGGTCGTGCGGCGTGCAAACGCAAAATCACCCCTCCAAATCAGCCAGGAGATTCAAGATGCGGTGAATCAACCACTCCAAAACCAAAAATCTCCAGGAGTTGGCGCCGGGGATAATAAATTACTGATCATGCTGGGATTAATCCTGCCCCAATGGCTGCGTTTATTCATCATGCGCAACCTGATATTGCGCAATCCAAAGCGCATGCAAGCTACTATGGGTACTGTGCTGGTGACCTCACTGGGAACAGTGGGGCAAATCTCAACCTGGATCCTACCCACCAGCATTCATCCCCTCAGCATTGGCATTGGCACCTTGGTGAAAAAACCTTATCTGGTGGGCGGTGAAGTCCAGTCGCGTCAGATTCTGCACCTCACCGTTGCGCTGGATCATGATGTCATTGACGGCATGCCTGCCCGCGCGTTCATCGCTGACCTGGTTGATCGTCTGAGCCGGGGCTATGCACTGGAATATCGCCCTCAGTAAGTGTCAAAAACCAGCAGGCCGGTCTTTTTGGGCAAAGGTGTCAACCAGCCCGCAACCTGGGTATTGAATCAAATAACAAAACTCAGCACCCCTACTAACCAGGTTGGCAAAAAACCTTTTTTCGAGAGGACAAATAAAACACCCAGCACCAAAGCCCAAACCACCACCCACACGGCCCCTTGTGGATTGGTCACCAGGTGAATCGATCCCCAGGTGAGGGCCAAGCCAATCCCACCCCATGGGAACCACCTCGCTTTGAACCACAACTCACCCCCGAACTGGAAAAACGCAACCATCATCACCACCAGCACGAATTCAACCAGGTAATACAGATTTTGGAAGATTGAGACGATCCAGGCTTGTTGGCCATACATATTCTGAAAACCACAGTATTCCCGCCAGATTTGGGGCAAAGCAACAGCTGAGATGCGACTGAGGGTCGATTCAATTAAAATCAGGAATATTAAGCCTACAGCCAACCACATACCATCCCGTCGAGTAAAGTTGAACCGCATCAGGTCTGGCATGGTTCCTTGTTTGCTTACCCACCGGTAGATTAAATATGCGCCTGCCATCCAAACAGCCATGGTGAGCACCCAATGAAACACAGCCCCGTACCAGTTCACCGGCCAGCTAAAAACCTGGGATGCCTCCCTGCCGTCCACCAGGCGGCTGAGGAAGAACACTGGGAACTCCAACCCTAACAAACTAAACAGAACCAATCCGGCAAGAATGTAAGCAATGGGTTTATGTGTATTTTTTCGCATGTGGTGCTTATCCTTAATAATAGATGAACAAAATGATAATAAAAACAGAGCAGCTGTGCGAGAGGCGCGTATTCCAACCGCTTATTTAAGACAAAAGCGTTCAACCACCCACTGGTAAGTTTGCTCGATCTCCGTAAGCCCATCAACGATAATGGTGGAATATCCTAGGGCTTTCGCCTCCCGGATAATCTCCTGCCCGCAGCGTTGATCGCGCTCCATCCAGTTGGCAAAGGACTGGTCAGGGTCCCCACACGATTCGAGGATCGGCTGAACCCAATCGCGCTGTGAATAATGCGTCATCTGAAAGGATTTGGTTGGAACCAGGAACAGCGCCTGACCTAGCGGAACGCCAGCTGCATGCACCAGTTTCGGCAGAAACGCAACCCCCTCCATGATGATCGGTCCCTGGCCTGCATACGCCTCCAGGTCAGCCTCGATCAACAGGAACTGTTCGGTGTAGTATGCAAACACATCCTCAACTTGCTGATCGACCGGCTGGGACCACATCTGATCCCAGGATAATTTTGCATAAGCCGCCATGGTCGGCTGGGATTGGGGATCAGCCTGCTCCAGGTGGCGCCACATGTGATCGTCCGCTTTGTAATACGGCAGGTTGAATTCATGCGACAATTGCTCTCCCAGCGTGCTCTTCCCACTGCAGGGTGAACCACCCACCACATAACTGATCGAAAACAAATCTCGAAGCGTTTCAGTGTCCATCATCTGTTTGCGTGCCTCAAATTTATACCTGATCTCGTCCCTCACACACCAGCAGCTTCCATTATTTGCAGCATTTTCGGAATGTATTGGAAGGGCACAGCCCC
>JBLRWR010000205.1:0-2982 GCA_047921135.1 Candidatus Brevefilum sp. | reverse complement strand
CGCTGCGCTCCAACAACTGATGACCAGCAGGCTGCGGCGGGTGCGCAAAACATCGCTCAGATAGCTCCACACGGGCTGGGAGATCATCATCACGATCGGCATCGTACCCAAAAGCAGGCCAATCTGCCACTCGGAAAACTGCTTATCGCGCAGGTACACTGGCAGATAGGGCGCCCAAATCCCTAATGTAAAATATTGCACAAATAGAAAGATCTTAAAGTTAAGCTTCATCATATTTTCGACGGTCTCCGACAAGTATACCTTCATCATCTCGAGAAAATGCATTACAATAACTCGAGAAATTCAATTAAGGAGCAAAACCTAATGACAGATGCAATCATTCGCGACCTGGGCGAAGGTCTTGTTATTCGCCATCCCACTGCTGAGGATGCTGAGGCCCTGGCGAAATTTAACAAAGACATTCACAGCGAAGATGAATGGGACGCCAGGGGCCTGGAGGATTGGACCCTGGATCTGATCAGCGGAGAAGGCCCCACCGTTGGTGTGGGCGATTTCACGATCGTGGAGGATACCCGCACCGGCGAGATTGTCTCCAGCTGCTGCCTGATCTCCCAAACCTGGTCTTATGAGGGCATCCCGTTCAAAGTTGGCCGCCCAGAATTGGTCGGGACAAAAAAAGAGTTCCGGCAGCGGGGCCTGGTCAGAGAACAGATGGGAATTCTGCACCAGTGGAGCGAAGCGCGTGGCCAGCTCGTCCAGGCCATCACCGGCATTCCCTATTATTACCGCCAATTCGGTTATGAAATGGTCCTCAACCTGGGCGGCGGCCGTACAGGTTACAAGACTCACGTTCCCAAGCTCAAAGATGACCAAGCAGAACCTTTCACCTTTCGAGAAGCCGACAAAGCAGACATTCACTTCCTGATGGCCACCTACAACCGCGGCTGTCAGCGTTCGATGGTGTATGCTGTTTGGAATAAACACCTCTGGCGCTATGAGCTGACGGGAAAACGGAAATTCAACATCAACCGGCGTGACATTTTCATCATTGAAGACCGGGACGGCCAGCCAGCCGGGTTTATCGGTATCCCACCGTTAAAATGGGGCGACACCTCAGCTCTGACGTTGTATGAAATTTCCCCGGGATATACCTGGTCGGCGGTGACGCCCAGTGTGATCCGCTTTTTGTGGGAAACCGGTAAAACCCTCGCCAAAGAACAAAAGCAAACTCAGGAGAAGTTTGGCTTTTTCTTAGGGGAGGTTCATCCATCCTATGAGGTCGTCACCTCCAGCCTGCCAAATATCCACAAACCCTATGCTTATTACCTGCGGGTGCCTGACCTGGTTGAGTTCTTACATGAGGTCAGCCCGGCCTTAGAAACCCACCTGGCTGACACCGCCTTTGATCTGTATTCGGGCAAGATTGTCCTCAGCTTTTACAGGAGTGGCTTAAAACTGGACTTTAAACAGGGTCACATCGAAGACATTGAACCATTAGGACCCGATGCGCTGGATGATGCTATCGCCGGCTTCCCTGGACTGACCTTCCTCCAGCTTGTGTTCGGTTTTCGCAGCATGGAGGAGTTGAAACATGCCCATCCTGATTGTTATTCAAAAAATGATGAAAACCAGCACCTGCTGAACGCGCTCTTCCCGAAAAAATGTTCGGACGTTTGGCCGATTTCCTGAAGCTGACCCGGTTGGAGAATAAGAAAAAGCCCTGGTGTGCATAAGCCAGGGCTCAATTTTTAATAATAATCATTCAGGGCAGGTCCTTGGGTTTCAGCCACGGCCAGCGCGCTTCAGGGGGTAAGTCAGGTTCGGGCGCCGCGATCGGCGTGTGTTCAAGCCTCTCCGCCGCTGCCCTGAAAGCTGGCTCTGATTCGGTCGGCTCATCCCCCAGGTTGCGGTTGACCCCGGCCTGGATGCGCTGATATTCCCCAGTATGGGCATAAGCCCGCAGTGCATTGATCCGCCGGATAAGCATCGGGTGGGTTTGGAAAACCTCGGCCAGGCGGTTGGCGGCCAGGTCATCTTCGGCATCAATCAGCGCCAGGGCGCGCTCAAAATCGTGCTGCGTGCGAATCTCCGGCGCGGCCAGCTTGACCAGGGCGGAAACCGCGGTGTGCAGATCACCGCAAGCCAACAGCCCGGCCCGGTCGGCTGAGAACTCGCACATCCGGTTCCACCAGCGGAAGGCTGCGTAAAGCAGCACCGCCGCGCCAAAGGGCGCAGGGATGCCCGCCATGCCCCCGATGATAGTGTTCACCCAGGTGTGCCCCAAGGCGACATGACCCATCTCGTGCCCGATGATGAATTGAAGCTCACCCCCAGTCATCACCTTGGATAACGAGGTGAACAGCACCAGCACCTTGGGATTGCTGATGCCAAAGGTGTAGGCGTTGATTTGCTTTTGATCCACCAAGAAGACGTCCACCGGCCCGGGCTGCAGCTTCAGCCCGCTCGCCGCCACCAGCGCTGCCAGTTGGGGTGTGCGGGCCTGGTCCACCCGCACCGCACGCTGCATCAGGGCGCGGTGATGCGAGCGGATCAGCAGCGCACTGATCAGGAACATAGCCAAAATGAAGACGCCGCTCAGGCAAAAGGTGGCCGTGGAGGTCAGGACAATCACCCCCAGCACCACCAGGAGCGTCAGGACCAGGACGACCTGTTCGTTTTCGTAACGATAAGCCCGGGTGCGAAACATGGTTAACCTCAGCCTGCCTCGCTGGTCCCCCCCAGAAACGCGCGCACGCTGGCGATTTGCTCAATGGGTAACCGCTGGGTCTTTTCCCAGTGATCCAGCAGCTGGGAGAGGGTGAACAGGGCGTGCATCCGGTAGCCCGCCGCCGCCAGGGCTTCCTTGGCGCCGGATTCACGGTCAATCAGCACGACCACATCGCGCACCTTCAACCCGGCCTCGGTCAGCTTTTCAATCGCCTCGAACTTGCTCCCCCCGGTGGTGGCCAGGTCATCAATCACCACAACCGTCTCGCCAGGATGGTAAATGCCCTCCACCGT
>JBLRWR010000204.1:0-2984 GCA_047921135.1 Candidatus Brevefilum sp. | reverse complement strand
GGGCCAGGCTGAGCTGCCCGCCACCCACGGCCAACATGGGGCTGTCGGCCAGGCCGCCGGTCAGGTAGATGACCAATGCGGTTGCCCAGGAGATCCCAAAGGCAATCGCTATAAATATCCGAATTCTTTTTTGATCAGTTGAATTTATCATGTTCTTTTTATCCTTACCTGCCTGCCCAGTTGAGGTTAATTGTCCTGGTCTGTTTTCTCCTGGCGGTCTTTCGCTGCACCAATGATCAAACCAATTACCAGGCCAATGCCTGTGATGGTAAATGCCAGGGGGTCTTCGGTAAACACAAATAATAACACGCCAATGGCGCCACCGATGAAGATGCCAAATAACATGCCTAGCTGGGTGTAATTATATTTCTTGTCTTTCATCATCGCTCCTCTTTGCCAAGTGGTTTTTCTTGTGTTTATTTTACCGTGAATTAACTGTTTCTTTGATTGGGAAATTCCCGGGGCGTGAAATATGTCAGGTTTACCTTTAGATGATTAGAAAATTGCGTATTAATTAAAATTGAGACAATTTAGTTTATAATTGAGACAGGATAAGACCGGTGAGGTTTATAAGGAGCTGAAGATGAAACAGCGTTTGTTGTTTTGTGTTAGCCTGTTGGCTTTGGGGGTATTGCTCTCCTCGTGTGACATGCTCACCTCCGGTTCAGGTTCGCAGGAATTAGAAAATACCCGGGTGGCGCTGGCGATCCAGCAGACCAGTATGTCCATGGATCAAACACGCCTGGCGCAGGCTGAGCCGGTTTTGGTTGCGACAGAACCGCCCTTACAGCCCACATATACCGCGTATCCAACCTATACCCAGGCTGTGGTGGTTGAACCGCCCCCGGCGCAGGAGCCAACCACGGTTGTGGTTGAGCCGCCGGCCCCAACCTTACCCCCAACGCCCGAACCCGTGGAGACCTATGAGCAATGGCTGAAAAGCGTCAATATCCTGCTGTATGACGATATGTTTCCTTTTGGTGAGGCAAGGGTCATTCAGAATGCCGTGGATGGCTTGGGCTTGGGGAGAAATATCACCAATGTCAATGATGCCATGGGTCATTTGCTGACCAACATGAATTCAGCCACCCCATGGGACCTGATCATTATTGGCGCTGAATCGCGGCAGAATATATCAGGCGAATATTTTGATGTGCTGGCCGAACAAATTGACCGTGGTACCGCCGTGATTTTGGAGGTTTGGTATATTGATAATATATCCTTTGGCCGCATTCAACCGGTGATGCAGCGCTGCGGAATTGCCTTTCACCGCGATTGGTGGCGTGATACCAACAGCAACCTGAATGCTTACCTGGTGTACTTGCTGGATCCCACCCACCCGCTGTTTTCAGAGCCAAACCTGATCAGTATGCTGATCCCTTATGACGTGATGTGGGTTGGGGATGTGGGGGATTTGCTCAAGCTTAACCCGGGCTCTGGGGCAAGCCTGTTGGGCGGCACCCAGCCAAAAGAAATGACATCTTATGGTTTGATTGCCGAATGTATGGACGGGCGCATGATCTGGCAGACCTTTTCGACCCATGATTATAAAACGCAGGATATGATCAACCTGTGGCAGAACTATATTACGCATACCCTCAAAGCCCGTTACGAGTATTTGCATCCTTAAAATTGGTTCGGTGTTCATATTCAAAATATGCCCCCGGTTTGCCGATCCGGGGGCTTTTATTTTGCGGTTCCCTGCGCCAGGGGCGAATCGGCCGGCTTTTGGGTTTTACCAGATGCTTGCTAGGAGGATTGGAACAAAACACAGGCGCCAGACGTTAAAGATATAGAAAACAAGCAAGAAGAAGAGCAGAAAGGAACGCAGAATATGAAAAAAATTAAATTATCACTATGGTTTATCCTGATGGCTGGCCTGCTGCTATCTGCCTGCCAGCCCGCTGACCCGGTTGGGGATGACTTCATTTACGGGCAGGAAGCCGTGGTCGAATCGGTGCAAGTTTTACTGATGGAGTCCTTCCCGCTGCAGGCACGTGCCGTGGTTTCAGGGTATCTTTCGGATGGATGTTTGGAACTGGTTGAGATCGACGTTGAGCGGCAGGGGATGGAATTCGTCTTGACCCTGACCACGCGCAGGCCGGCTGGTGATGTAATGTGCACGGAGGCCCTGGTGCCTTTTGAAGAGGCTGTGACGCTGGACATCGAAGGCCTGGAAGCCGGCACCTACACCGTGATTGCCCAGGAGCAGCAAGCCCAGTTTACCTTGGATATGGATAACGTGCTGCAGATGTCGCCGATTGCTGGCGGCCAGGATGTGGTGATCGGCGGGGCGGCCGTGGTTGAGAGCCTGTCCGTCCTGGTGATGGAATCCTACCCCGTCCAGGTTAGCGTGAATCTCTCGGGTTACCTGCCAGATGGCTGCACAACCATCCGTGAGGTGCGCGCGGATAGGGATGGGAACACCTTTACCGTGACCATCCATACACAGCGCCCCAGCGGCGATGTGGCCTGCACGATGGCACTTGTGCCCTTTGATGAGACCCTGTCCCTGGATGTGGCGGGTTTGGGCGCGGGCGAATACACCGTACGCCATGGTGCGCTGAGCCAAACCTTCACCCTGGATGCGGATAACTGACAAGGCGTTGGAAAGACTATTCAGGAAGAAATAACACAACCTGATGAGGCTGTCTGCACATGCTGGCAGCCTCAAGAGGTTTAAATCCAGGGCTCACTTGGGCATTTGCTGGGATGCGAAAATAGCCCAGATGAGGGCCTTACTCACCCCATTCGCAGGACCCGCGGAGGTGCTTCGGGGCCAAGATCTTTCGTATAGTAATTAATTCTAAAAAGGGGCAGGAACATCCCCATTGGCAGACTTTCTGGGTTTGAAGGGAGTTTGATTCATTATCGGTACCGCAAGAATCGTTTTGAGGGTGTTGGTCAACAAAAACCAAATAAAATTTCATCTGAAACCATTTGATTAGTAGGGGCACAGCACGCTGTGCCCCTACTTTCGCGAA
>JBLRWR010000203.1:0-3027 GCA_047921135.1 Candidatus Brevefilum sp. | reverse complement strand
GCTTTTGGCCAGCTTTCATCGGCGCGCTGATTGTCTTTATTCCCTTGCTATTTGCCAAACAAATTGGTTGGCGGCCGGCAGTCCTGGCTGCTTTTGTGCTTGCTGTGACGCCTGAAATGGTTGGTCTGGCGCGGATCATTGGTTCGCCGATGATGGCGCTGGTGTTCCTGTTGCTGGCAGCAGGATTTTGGCTGGCGCGGAAGCCGATTTTGACCGGGATCAGCCTGGGATTGGGGCTGATGAGCGGTCCGAGTTTCTGGTTAGGCGTGGTGATCCTTGGGCTCAGCCTATTGCTTGCTGAGTGGTTGTTTGGCGTGCGTGAGGTTTTCATCCGCCAGCCGATTGAGGCACCGAAAGCCTTTTGGACGCGCTTTGGCCTGGGCTTGGCGATAACACTGCTGCTGGTTGGGACGGGGTTTTTTATGGCTCCAAGCGGGCTGGGCGGAATTTTTTCAGGTTTATTTGAGTTCATTCTCGGTTTTGGCGAATCCCGTATTGCCCCGTGGGGCTGGGCGGCATTTGCACTGCTGGTTTATTGCGCAGGGGCGGTCATTTTTGGCTTGTGGGGAGGAATTCGAGGCGTGTTGATCGGCAGCAAGTTGGATATGTTCCTCTTGGTTTGGGCGCTGTTGGGGTTGGTTGTGATTACCCTGTATCCAGGTGGCGGTGCGCCTGAGGTAATCTGGGTCTCGTTGCCGTTGTGGATTTTGGGGGCCAGGGTGGTATCCCTGGCATGGCGCAAGCCAGAAATATACAGGCTGGTGGTAGCTATCACTACGGTAATGGTGGTTGTGGTAGCGGCCTTCATGGCGCTGGCCTTGCGCACGCTAGTCAGCCCGGCTTTAGCCCAGAACCAGCAATTGAATTACCTGATTGCACTGGGGGGAGGTGCTGTGCTGGTGGTGGCGATCATCCTGCTGGTCAGCTATGGTTGGTCAGAAATCACGGCTCGAACGGGATTGCTGCTGGGGGTTGGCCTGGTGCTGTTTGCGGGGATGATCTCCGTGAGTGTGAACGCAACAGGAATTGGGTCTGAGACGCCTTTTGAGCTATGGCACTACAATGAAGGTGTGTTAACACCCGAATGGGTGCAGGTGACCATCGACCGCACGCTGGTGTGGAATGCGCGCGGGACGCAGCCTGTTGAGCTGCTCGTTGCAGATCTGGATACCCCGGGCTTACGCTGGGCATTGCACCGTTACGATTCGCTTGAATTTCTGCCCTTTTTGCCCGGGCAATCACAACCGGGCATTTTGCTCACCCCTGAGGGGGCGAATCCTGAGATAGCGCACGGGTACCAGGGTCAAAGCCTGGTGTGGACGCGGTCCGTACCCTGGCGGGAATTAGCGCCAAGGCAATATTTGACCTGGCTGATTGCCCGCGAAGTGCCGACCATCCCACAAACTTTGATCTTATGGGTACGAACAGACCTGATGCCGGGCGGTGAGATCGTTCAATAATTGAGATAGGAAATAATATATGGGATTACCAACCACAATTGCCATTGATGGGCCGGCTTCTTCGGGTAAGTCGACTCTGGGAGCCCTGCTGGCCAAAGCCCTGGGCTATCTTTATTTTGATACCGGGGTGATGTACCGTGCAGTGACCCTCGCAATGCTGCAAGCAGGCTTGCACATTGATGATGAGGAAGGTATTGGCGCATTGGCAGAAAAAGTCCACATTGATATCCGCCCGCCCAGCATTGACGATGGACGGGACGTTGATGTGCTGCTGGATGGGCAGGATGTGACCTGGGAAATCCGGTCAGATGCGGTCAACAACGATGTTTCACCCGTCTCGGTGTATGCTGCCGTCAGAAAAGCGATGACGGAGCAGCAACGGCGCATTGCCAAGGACAATAAGGTAGTGATGGTGGGGCGTGATATTGGAACTGTGGTGATACCAGATGCTGAGCTGAAGATCTACCTGGACGCATCTGTTGAAGTGCGTGCCGAACGGCGATTTAAAGAAATGCTTGAACGGGGTGAGGACGCGGATTATGATGCCGTGCTGCGCTCGCTTAAAAACCGCGATCAAATCGATTCCAGCCGGGAGATTGCACCGCTCAGGGCGGCTGAAGACGCGGTGGTGATTCACGCAGATGATTTGGGAATTCAGGACGTATTAGAAAAAGCAAAGGAGCTGGTATATCGTGTGTGATTCATTTGTAGCTTTAGGCAATGCAACCAGGGACGGTTCAGTCATTTTCGGGAAGAATAGCGACCGTCACCCCAACGAAGCACATGAGCTGATCCTGATTCCCCGGGCAACACATCCACAGGGCACGGATGTAAAGTGCACCTATATCAGTGTGCCCCAGGTGCAGGAAACCAACGCGGTTTTGCTATCCAAACCCTTTTGGATTTGGGGCGGGGAAATGGGCGCTAATGAGCACGGTGTGGCGATTGGCAATGAAGCCGTGTTCACCAAGGTCCCATATGATAAGGAACCTGGCTTGCTTGGCATGGATTTTATCCGGCTGGCGTTGGAACGAGCGTCCACAGCCGATGAGGCCCTGGAGGTGATGATCGAACTGCTGGAGACCTATGGGCAGGGGGGAAACTCAACCTGTTTTGGATCTTTTTATTATCACAACAGCTTTATCATTGCTGACCCGTCCACGGCCTGGGTGTTTGAGACGGCCGGGAAACACTGGGCTGCTGAAAAGGTGCGTGATATTTACACCATCTCCAACATCCTCAGCATCGGTGATACCTGGGATCGGGCTTCTTCGGATTTGGTCTCTTATGCCGTTTCAAAGGGTTGGTGCAAAAATGAGGAAACTTTCAATTTTAGCGAGTGTTACTCTGACCTGATCTATACCAAATTTGGGGCAGGGCAACACCGAGCCTGCCGAACCAGCGAACTGCTTGAATCTCGGCTTGGCGAAATTGACTTGCCCTTTGCGATGCAGGTCTTGCGGGATCATGGCCCTCATGCAGACGATAATTGGCTGCCAGGCACGGGCATAGTGGGCGCTGAAGTATGTATGCACGCCAGTTTAGGACCTGTTCGGACCAGTCAAAC
>JBLRWR010000202.1:0-3039 GCA_047921135.1 Candidatus Brevefilum sp. | reverse complement strand
AATCACGCGCGGGTTTTCCACCAGTTCCTGCAGGATGCGGCCCGGCAGCACCCGCTCCGGGGAATAGGCCAGCAGGAAATCCTCACCGGCTTTTAGCCCGCTGCGCTCCAGGATCGGCGCCACCAGGTCCACAGTGGTGCGCGGCGGCGAGGTGGATTCGAGGACCACCAGGTTTCCTGGCCTCAAATGGGGCACGATGGCTTCGCTGGCGGCCACCACCGCCCGCATATCCGCCCGCTTATCCTCGTAAAACGGGGTCGGCACAGCGATGATGAAGGCATCGGCCGGTACCACCTCGGACGAGATCTCCAGGTGTCCGCTTTGCAAGGCCGCCAACAGGGACTCGCGCAAGCCTGGCTCAAAGATATGCGGCTCGCCTGCCTTAAGCCGCTCGATGATCCTGGTGTTGGTATCCACGCCTGTCACCCGGATGCCCTTGCTGGCAAACACACTGGCGGTCGGTAAACCGATGTAACCCAATCCAATCACGCATAAAGTGTTAAATTCCACGAGAATTTGTCCTTGATCACAGAATTGATGTAGCCAACTGGCCGTACCCTCAGAATTTTACCTCATTTCCCGGTTCCGATTGGCTGGTAAAACTGAAGCATGCCCTTAAAGTCCGGCCATGACGCTTTTTATGCACGGTTTTCACCTGTTGTGATCTGCGCTTTCTTGATACAATTTACCCATGAACACACAACACTGGATCTTCCTTTCGCCCCACCTGGATGATGTCGCCCTGTCGTGCGGCGGCCTGGTGTGGGACTTCGCCCAGCAGGGGCACACCGTCGAGATATGGACTCTGATGGCCGGTTTGCCAAAAGATGCCAATTATTCCCACTCTGCCCGCCAAATCCACCACAACTGGGGCGTTTCAGGGACTGAAGCGATCCTAACCCGCCGTGCGGAAGACCAGGCAGCTTGTACCGCCCTGGGGGCGACCGCCCGGCACTTCGACTGGCCGGATGCCATCTACCGCCGGGAAGCGCTCACGGGATTGCCCATTGTAAACAGCGACGAGGAACTCTTCAGCCGCTCGCCAGAGCCCGCCGTGGTGGGAGAGATTGCAGAGATGCTCATCCAATCCCTGCCAGCAGGGGCGCAGGTGGTGCTGCCCATGGGGCTGGGGGGGCATGTTGACCACCAGGCTGTGGTCCAGGCTGGTGCCAGGCTTGGGCAGGTGAGCTATTACTACGCCGATTACCCCTACATCATCAACCAGTTTGACCATCCACTGCTCACGTCGGGCGGCTGGCAAAAAGTCCCTCATCACCTGGTGGAGGAGTCCCTGAAAGCCTGGCAGCAGTCAGTGTTATGCCACACTTCACAGATCTCTGCTTTTTGGCGCGATAAAGATGAGGCGCAACTGGCGCTGCGCAATTACCTGGCGGGCGGAGGCGGGCGCTTATGGGAATGGCAGGCTGTTTAAGATCTCCCATGATAGGTGTTTCTTTATTGAAATGTGAGCAACTGCACGTAACCGGATTAAGTCCGTAAAGGTTTCAACACTTTTTCCAAAGAGATGATCAATGGCTGTAATAGCGCACATCAGCCTCATCAAACGTGATCAGGGGCTGGCGGATTGTGGCCAAAGTCTCTTCCCGGATCTTTCCTTCACGGATCAGCTCGCCTGCAGCAGCTTTGACCGCCTGGAGCACAACCTGACCCTGGTCTGTAATTTGACCTTGCCTGCGCATCAGGTGAGCATGAGGGCGGACCAACGCGCCGGTAAAATCCAAGCCGGCTTTTAAGGCGAATTCCTGGACAATCTGGATGAGAACATCAAGGTTTTCTGCTTCCCACCAACCGCCTACTGCTAAAAGGACCACTGATTTAAGGTGAACATCCTTGCGTAAGCGCGCCTGTGTGCGACCCCCATGGAAGGACAATACCGGGTCTAACAACGGGCAAAGCCGATTGATGAAATTCTGCATATCTCCGGGTAAAGGGATATATACTGGGGTGGCCAGCACCAGGATATCTGTATTCCACAACAGGGGGTAAACCATCTGCATGCTATCCTTGTACACACATTCCCCCGGGGTTTTGTTCCAACAGATTATTTTCCCGCAAGCACAGGGATGGACTTTTAGCTGGCTGGCGTAAAACAACTCAACTGCAGCGTCATTTTCCTTCAATCCCTCTAAAAAGGGTTCCAAAATCATTCCTGTGTTGCCCCTGGCCTGGTTAGGGCTCCCATTGATGACAAATACCTTTGGCATGTCAGCCTCCAATCTGGGTTAATGATTCTTGTTGCACGAACATCCAAAAACTTGGTCCTGCACACTTGATTAAAACAAAAAAGCCGCGTTGCGCGCTGGAATGGAACCCTGGTGATCTGATCACCAATCAGTATCTTCCACAAATACCAATCAGCCCGCCACTGAGCTCCCCCTAGAAAACCATGTCACAGTGTTATCCACATTGTATATTAAATTGAAGCCAACCTCAAGGACAACCTAATCAACATGTGGGGTATGCTCCACCCGTGTTTGGTATTGACAGAAATCCCCCGCACAGGTAAAATCCCTTTCACCCTGAACGATGGGCCTGTAGCGCAGTGGGAGCGCGCCTCAATCGCACTGAGGAGGTCGAGGGTTCAACTCCCTCCAGGTCCACTCCGGTGCCCCGAGACCTGCACACAAGGGGCACGGGGTACACGAAACATTTCATTTTTGGGCCCATAGCGCAGCTGGGAGCGCGCCTCAATGGCATTGAGGAGGTCGAGGGTTCGAATCCCTCTGGGTCCACCAAGAAAAGCGTCCATTCAGGGCGCTTTTTGGATTTTATTGGCCCATAAGCGCACGCAGCCCCCGTCAGGGGGATTGGGAGCGCGCCTCAATGGCATTGAGGAGGTCGTCCACCAAGAAAAGCGTCCATTCAGGGCGCTTTTTTCGTAGGGTGGGTTGGCGGGAAGTCAAATTTCTTTAATCTGCCAACGCAGCTCAACCTTCCAACGCCTCGCCAACCCACCAATAACGCCGAATGACGATAATTTGGGCAGACACGGAGGTCTGCCCCTACACACATATATAA
>JBLRWR010000201.1:0-3067 GCA_047921135.1 Candidatus Brevefilum sp. | reverse complement strand
GTGAAGCCAACCCTCTGCAGCTATCCCGCTTTATTCGCAAATAGCAGCTGAATGTCTCCAGTGGTCTCAACGATCAGGTCTGCGCCAGCGCCTTCCAGCTCACGCTGGCTGCCAAAACCGCATAATACACCAATGGTCTGCGCACCCGCTGCCCTGCCAGCACGCACATCCACGGTCGTATCGCCAATCATCACACAGTGTTCTGGTTCCAGCCCCATTTGGCGTGCAGCATAGACCACCGGGTCTGGAAAGGGTTTGGTATGGATACAAGTCTGGGCGGTAACCACCACCTCAAAATATTTCAACAGGTCAAAATGCTCCAGAAAATGCATCGTGGTGCGTTCATCCCTTGCGCTGACCACACCCATAGGCAGCTTTTCCCAAAAATATGCCAGCATTTTATCCACGCCCGGGACGATCCAAAACCGCTCGTGCGCAGGGGTTTTTATGTGGCGCTTGTGGGTCAACCGTTCATAAACTTTAGAAAAAGGGCGATCCAGGTGCATGCGGTCCGCCAACCCATAAAAAAAGTTGGCTGGCGTCTCAATAGCCATCACAAATGAACGCGCAATATGGCGTGTGTCACCCTCCTTGTGCAGCCAGGCAACCGGTTTAAGCCGTTTGGCAATTCGCTCAATCAGGTGGTCATCCGTATCGCTAAGGGTGCCATCCACATCAAACAAAAGCCCGCGCACTTTCGAGATATCGATCTGCCCTGAAATGATCGGGGTGTCATGGGTCATTGCAGCGCTTCAACCACGCTTTCGGTAAGGCTGGCTGTGGGTGTGATGATCCACACGGTGCGGTCACCATCTTGCAGCAATACCACAGATTGATCTACTCCAACCCAGGACGGTTGCCCACCGATAAGTTGTGGGCTGGCATCCCAACGCAAACCAGCATAACTCGCCAGTGCAATCATGAATTCATCCGCATCCAGGCGGGTATCCCAAACGATATCCAGGATAAATATGAGTTCGTCGGTATCTTCATGGAGATAAAAAGCATAGGCGTCACCGCCCCACCCTTCAGCTGCAGCTCGCGACTGGCTTTCATCAAGCTGGTAAGTCTCATCATATGCGTGGCCAAGAATCAGGTAGATAAACCATTCCCCCATCACGTTTTGGTCGTACAGAGCCCAATTCGCCCCCAATGCGTCCGTCAGATCTGGCAGCACAACAGTTTGGGGTACATCATCAGGATATCGATCGGGATGAAGGATCTGCTCGGTAGATAGGGGCGGGTCAACGTAGGCAGCATCCACAGCTGCATACCCTCCCTGGTTGTAAAGATATTCAACAAATGAATAACCACTTTCATAGGGGAACAAGATGTCCAGCTGGATGTAAGGCGGGGCGTTGTCAAAAACCGGGCTGTCAAAACCCTCAAATATGTCCAGCAAATCCAGGTAATCACTTCTGGTGGCGTTGGTCTGGAACCAAAGCAATTCCGTCCATGATGCATCCCCTTCGATCAGCGCCTGGATGGCAGCGCAGCGTTCAGAATCAACCTCACAAGCTTCCTCGTTGTAATTCAACCCCTCTTCAAAACCGAAGGATTGATCCTGCAAAACGTGGACGAACTCATGAGCATAAGTCATTTTTTCCTGGATACCAAAATTCACCCCGCTGACCACATAGATCTCTTCCGTCTCGCTATCATAAAAACCAGAAATTTGCTCACTGTAAAGCGCATTATAGAAGTTCTTAATGTCAAAATCCGCTGGCAATAGGCCGAGTAAAGACAAGATCAACACATCCTGGCGCGCGTCTTCATCGGTATAATCGGCAAAGAACTCATTGACGACCATATCCTCTAGCGCTTCAGGAGACATCACAATTTTTGGCACATCCTTTTGTGGCCTAAGTCCGCGCAATTCACTAACCTGACCTTCAATATCAAGTAGAGTAACTACAACTTCATCCGGCAGCGGATCAACATCACTCGTGGGAGCAGGTTGCGTTATGCCTGGTTGCGTTGGTTGTTCTGGTGACTCGCTCGGCGCAAGTGTCACCGTCTCACCGGGCAGCACAGCAGCCCCATCCGGATTAAAGTCAAGCGGCCAAAATGATAAAACCCCCACGCCGCTCACCACAATCAATGCCAGGCAGACACAGGTTATGAACAGGATGATGCCGCAACTGAGAAGGATATTTTTCGTCTTATTTGAGTTCATAATCACCTTATCCATTGTTCGGTAATGACAAAAATTCGGTCACGCTTCTGGCCAAATTATCGCACAACCGCCTTTAAACCTAACCATAGTATTATCACACGCCTTGATGTTAAAAGAAAACCCCCTCAGGGGGTGATTAAATCGCGCTTTTCGGCGTCAATTAGTTTATGCTTTAAGGATATAGCCAACACCCCGCTCAGTACAGATCAATTTTGGGTTGCGCGGGTCCTCCTCGATGGCCTGTCGCAGCCAGCTGATATGCACATCCAGCGTACGGGTATCGCCCGTGTATTCTGTATCCCAAATTTGGGTAAACAGGGGATCACGCCTGACCACTTTACCATTATTTTTCATTAACATCTTCAGGATGGCCACCAATCTGGGCGTCAATTTGGTCTGTCGTCCATTACAGGTGACCAGCTGGGTTTGGGTATTCAATTCGATGGGGCCAACTTCCAGAACAAATTTCTCATCCGTTGGATGATATGCACTTAGGCGATTAATCAGTTTTTGAACCGTAAAAGGCAGTCTGAGCACAAGGTTGGCATCAATGTTTTCAGGGAGTGTGATCTCATCTTCCACAATCAGGATGATCGGCAGCCCATTGTCTGTAATTCTAAACGATTGGCAGATGCGTACACCGCTCGTTCTCAGGGAGGCCGCATCAACGATGACCACATGAGGTTTGACTGTTTCAAGCATATCAAGGCCGGCGCTGCCACTCGGTGCTTTCGATACCTGGTAACCCTTACCAAGTAACTCCTCACCGAAGGAAGCATAATCGCCTCGCCTACCTTCTATGATTAAAACAACAACCTCATTACTGTGCTGCAAAAAGTATATCCTTCCCAAAACGGCCGGTTAACTTAAAAATTCGAAACCGCCGTTGTA
>JBLRWR010000200.1:0-3087 GCA_047921135.1 Candidatus Brevefilum sp. | reverse complement strand
CAATTGATTAACCGCGATTTGAGAGTGTCATGGATCATATTGAAGGGTTGTAATAATTCCGAATCGTCGTATTGACGACTTTTTGAAATTGATCGAGAAGGCTGGGCAGAAAAAGTTCAGCAGCCTTCACACACATCTGGCGCAGTAATCAATTTATTTATTGGCTTTATTACTGCTCTAGAGCAATGGTGGTTTGCCATTAAAGCGCTATGGGGGACGGCCGGCGATATCAGTTTGGGGGAACCCAGGTCAACCAAACTCGACACAAATGAGGTCAACCAGGGTTTCAATGCAGGACTTAGAGGCCAGGCCACTCCCAAGGATGCTGCCCAATTTTTTACCCGTGTCCTTTTATAAATGGTGCGCATGAGCTGTGAGGATGGGCTGGTGAAGCAGCTTCATGTGGGCGTTTTCCGAAACCAAATCGCCCCCGGGGGAAACGCAAGTTACGGCCCGATATGGTTTTTGATAGCCCTATCCGGGTGAAATTTACGAATACTTGTATCCGATGTTGCGCGATTTTGGAAATCACATCAACTTTCATTTGATTTTGTTCACGCTGGACGAAAGTTGTTATTCCTTTTGCTGTTTTATCGGGATAATCCAAGCGCAATCAGGAGAAACCAGAGCACGATGGTGATAAAGATGGTCCATTCAACCGTGGGCATCAGCCAGAATTTGGGACGTTTCACTTCCACAGGTTGGAGCGGGTCATCGGTTTCCTCATCGCTGGTTTTATGCATCATGATCAGAAAGCCGCCAAAGGCCAGGATGGGGGGCAATCCCGACAGGCTGTAAGCGCGAGGCAGCAGGAGTGCTGCTTCAGGTTGCAGGGCGATCGCCAGGGAAAAGAGGGACACCATCAGAAGGCCACCCCGGAAGAAGGTCAGCGCGGCGATGCCATGGGGTTTGAGTTTATTCATGGGGAACACACCCACCAGGGTTAATCCCACCGCAGTTATTACCCCGGCAACCATTCCGAGCTTTATTATCACGCCGGGCATAATCAATCCCACCACAACAACAGCTGGAATGAGACACAAACCGCTCAGGATTAAACCCAGGTTAAAAGCCCAAGCCCAGCGGGAAACGCCCACCTCGCCCAGTTCGGAGATGAAATGATTGAAGGGTGAATAAGCTTCACCCTGTTTGCCCCGATAAGCTATCGCGCTGATGAGCGTGCCCAGAAGTGAGAATGCAGCCCCAGTGATCCCAAGGACGATGAATGTGGATGGGTTGTGAATCATGGATTAGCGTCCCTTTCTAACAAAGTCAACCAATATTGATTTTTTGATCGTTTAGGCTTGATAATCCCCCAGGGTTTAGGCGATAACCAAACCGATCACATAAACGATCAGGGCTACAACGAAGATCAGCAGGTAGGTTAAGCCTTTTACTTTGTAGTTGGGATCTACCCAGGGTTCTTTTTTCTTCAGCAGGATAGCAATGAGATTGATGATATAAAAGAGGGGCGCTGCTATGCTGATTGTGATCAGGATGATGACATCGGGTGAGCCAACCTGTGCCAGGATGAAGTAGAGCAGGACACCCAACACCCAGAACACTGCCCCCAGGTAGCCGGGCTTGGTTTTGATTCCCCGCATTCTCCCCAGCCTGGCGGTAAAAATGCCCATCAAGATTAGCAGGATGAGGTAACCCAACATGATCCATAATGCGCTGAAGGCAGCACTGAACATTATTTTCTCCTTAATACAAAAAAATCCTTTCAAAATTATAGCATGATGCGATTTATTTGCCCTTGAAATGCGTTAGGCTCAATTAAGGCTATGCAAAAAAAAAGACCACTTGGAAAAGTGGCCTTTTGGTTAGTAGCGGGGCTTGGATTCGAACCAAGGACCTCCGGGTTATGAGCCCGACGAGCTACCACTGCTCTACCCCGCATCAGGATAAGCATTTTATGACATTAACCGGTCTTTGTCAAGTAATTTTGCCTGGAAATTAATAAGGAGGCCAGTAAATTTTTGGGGGGTGCGCAATTGGGAGGTCTAAGGTATAGGTGTTCCGGTCATATCAGGATACCCCATGTCAAGCATCCAGCTGCAAACGATGGGGCCTCTATGGAGGTCTGGAGCGGGCGTATTGCCCATGGTTGGCAGGCCGTTATTCCCTTGAAAGTACCCATGCAGGCCTGTCAGCTGCTGCCTAGCAGCCCAGGAAAGCTCCTGATCGCCGATCGCGATGGCATGGATGTGGACAGGCGAACCGTCGTAAAGCTCGTCGAAATCACGGTACCAGGCGGCAAAGCCCGCCAGGCGGAGGGCACGAATGAGGGGTTCAATATCCGCCTCGTGGATGGTGTATGTGCCCGGGAACATGACGGAGAGGTCCACCGCACCACCGCCTGAGTGTGTTCCGAAACTGGCCTCCACTGCGGCGGTGTAGGAACCCTGAGTGATGGCGTCACCGGTGATGTCAATCTCACCCCCGTAAAGCGAGGCGGCATATTGAAGCATTTCATAGGTGCGGAGATTGAGCACTCGCCCGTTGATGGTGATGCGGCCATAATTTTCTGAGGGTTGTTTGCAGCCGTCGGCCTCTGAGGTGGGTGTGAGCGTGGGCGAAGCTGAGGGCAAAACCCGGGTCGGTGTCGGACTGTGGGCTGTTGTGGGGATCGGCGGAGTGGGGGTCCGCTGTTGAGGTGTCACGGCCGGTTGGTCGGACGGGGTGGGCGTGGGGGATAACGTCTGCCCTTGGCAACCCATGACCAACAAGCTCAATACCAACACGACGGTGATCGACAGCCCGGTTTTCAGTTTCATCGCTGGTGACTGCCATCTCAATCACTGACGTCGGGGTATAAAATCAACCGAAAATGATAAGGTTTGGGATCCAGGCGATATTGGGATAGTGTGTCTGGCCCGCAAGCATTACTCCCCAGCCCAGTTTGTGCTAGGTCGAGATACAGCCAGGGCGCTGTTTGCCAGAGGATCTCATCAGTATGCTTCGCTTCCTCCAGGTTCTCCAGTGAACAATGATGGATGCTGAAGTTTAGCAATGGTTGCCCAATGATCCTGATCCCGGTTACATCTTTTCCAGCAAACTGCACCCAGCGGACATCGGTTCGGT
>JBLRWR010000199.1:0-3089 GCA_047921135.1 Candidatus Brevefilum sp. | reverse complement strand
GATGGCTATCAGAGCAGCTGGAATCCCGCCGACCGTAAAGGCTACAGCGGCACTGCGGTCTTTTACAAAGAGGCACCGCTCTCTGTTAAAAATGGCTTCGGTATTGAAAAATTTGATACTGAAGGACGCATTATTCGAATGCAATATCCTGATTTTTATCTTTACAATATTTACTTCCCCAATGGGGGTCAGGAAAACGCCCGGGTCCCCTATAAACTCGAATTTTATGAGGCTTTATTAGAAATTTGTGATGAATTACATGCTAACGGTGAAAATATCATCATCACGGGTGATTTTAACACTGCTCACAATGAAATTGACCTGGCAAATCCCCAACAAAACGAAAAGAACACCGGTTTCTTACCGGAGGAACGTGAATGGATTGACCGCTTTTTGGCGCACGGGTTTAAAGATGCTTTTCGGGAATTGTATCCTGAGGTTGAAAAATACACGTGGTGGACCTACCGCTTTAACTCTCGGGCGCGTGATATCGGCTGGCGGCTGGATTATTTCTTGGTTTCCGGTGGGCTGATGGATCGCGTGAAGGATGTTGTCATTCATGGGGATATTATGGGCTCTGACCACTGCCCTGTCAGCCTGATTCTTAGGGATTAAAACAAAAAGGCGTTGGTTATTGAAAGACCCAACGCCTATTATTTAGGTATTCGAGTTTAGTTTTCAGGTGTCCAGCAGCAAAGCACCAGGTCCCGCGCGGCTTTGACTTCGTCACAGCGGCGAATGGGGGTTGTGTATGGGGCTTTGTTGAGCATCTCTGGGTCTTCGCGTGCCTCTTTTGCGATTGCCTTCATGGCTGTAGCAAAGGCGTCCAGGGTTTGCTTGGATTCAGTTTCTGTAGGTTCAATCATCAGCGCTTCATGAACAACCAGCGGGAAGTAGTTTGTGGGGGGATGGAAGCCATAGTCCATCAGCCGCTTGCTGATATCGAGGGCGTGCACTCCCGGAATGTCCTTCCACGAGCCTTCGACAACAAATTCATGCATACAGGTGCGGTCATAAGGCAGGGTGTAATCTTCGCTAACGAACTTCATTAAATAATTGGCATTTAGGACTGCTTTTTCAGAGATATCTCTCAGTCCTTCGGGTCCATGCATTGCAATGTAGGTATAAGCTCTGACGAGCATACCGAAATGCCCATAAAAGGCTTTCATCCGACCGATAGATTTCTCTGGGGTGTAAAAACCAAAGAAGGGTGGGTTATCATCATCACCTTCTTCGATGATGGTGACCATCGGGCCGGGTAACAAATCGGCCAGTGCCTCGGATACGCCAACCGGACCTGATCCAGGTCCGCCGCCGCCATGGGGTGTGGAGAAGGTCTTATGCAGGTTGAAATGTAAAATATCAAACCCGACATCACCAGGCCGCATAATGCCCAACAGGGCGTTTAGGTTGGCGCCATCACCATAGACCAGGCCGCCTGCTTCGTGAACCAGTTCAATCACCTTGACGACATGCTCGTCAAATAACCCCAGGGTGTTGGGGTTGGTCAACATCAGGCCTGCCAGCGTATCATCACAATGCTGTTTTAAGGCCTCCAGGTCAACATTGCCGCGCTCGTCTGAGGGTAAAGGAACCACATCAAACCCGCTCATGGAAGAGGTGGCTGGATTGGTCCCGTGTGCCGAATCAGGGATCAGGATTTTGACCCGCTTGGGGTCGTTATTGTCCCGGTGATATTTTTTGATGATCAAAGCGCCGACCAATTCGCCTTGGGCGCCCGCTGCGGGTGTCAGACATACCCGATAAAAGCCACTGATTTCTTGCAGCCACTCTTGCAGTTGATACATCAGGTATAAATTGCCCTGGACACTGACAATGGGCTGGTGCGGATGGGTGTTCGCAAACCCGGGCAGGCGCACAACAGCTTCGTTGATCTTTGGGTTGTATTTCATCGTACAGGAGCCCAAAGGATAAAACCCGCCATCCACAGAATGGTTTAGATGTGAAAGGTTGGTAAAATGGCGGATCACATCTAGCTCTGAAAGCTCAGGCAAATTGACCGAATCTCGCTCAAAACCCTCTGGTTGAGGTGTGCTTGGAACATCAGGTTCGGGAAAGGCCACGCCCTTACGTCCCGGCTGGGATAGTTCGTAAATAGTTTTCTCAGGCATGGGTTACCTCCTCAAGGGCAGCTACGAAATCATCGATATCTTCCCGTGAAATTTTTTCAGTCACAGCAATCAACATCTGGTTTTTCATCTCCGGGTAGTCCTGGCTCAAGTCATATCCGCCCAGGATCCAGTGATTCTCAAGATGTAAATTGATCTCGTTGACTGGCTTGGGGGTTTTGACTACAAATTCGTGGAAAAAGGGTGTGTCCGGGAAGGCTAATTCAAACCCGGGCAGCTTGGTAATTTGCTCTGCGGCATAATGGGCTTTTTGATAGCACAAGTTTGCCACTTGTTTGAATCCCGATTTGCCCAGTAAGGAAAGATAGACCGTGGCGGCGAGCGCCAGCAGCCCCTGGTTGGTGCAGATATTCGAGGTGGATCTTTCACGGCGAATATGCTGCTCGCGAGCTGTCAGGGTGAGCACGTAAGCTCGGGTGCCTTCTTCATCAACGGTTTCTCCTACCAGGCGACCAGCTAACTTTCGGACGTATTTGTCCTTGACGGTAAAGATGCCCAGGTATGGGCCCCCATACGAAAGGGAAATGCCCAGTGGCTGGCCATCTGCTACCGCAATATCAGCATCAAACTCCCCCGGTGGTTTGAGTATGCCCAGGGCGGTTGGGTTGAAGACAAAGGTTACCAGAGCGCCTTGCTCGTGTGCTTTTTCTACAATTTTCGTATAGTCGATAATGCGACCAAAGAAATCGGGATATTGAACAATCACGACAGCAGTGTTTTTATCGATTAAATCCAGTAATGTTGAAAGCTCATCCTGGCTGCTTGGAGGAGTTTCATCTCCGAGCACGACCACATCTTCCTGTCCAAACATGTACGTACGGATGGTTTCTCGGTATTGCGGGTTGACCGAAGGGGAGACAACCACTTTCTTGCGTTTGCCACGGAAGGTATGGTAGGCGAGGTTGGCAGCTTCTGCGGCTGCTGTCGCACCATCGTAAT
>JBLRWR010000198.1:0-3110 GCA_047921135.1 Candidatus Brevefilum sp. | reverse complement strand
GGACGATTGGGGGTTGTTTTAACCATCAAACACCAGCTGTGTGAACTGGGGCTTGACACGATTTTCTTAAGGGATGATTTTAGCGATTAAAAAAGTTGATCAGCTTCATGCCGAGGGCCAGGTCACCAAAGACCTTGACCTTGCCCAACATGTAAGCCCGCATCGCATCCAGCTTTCCGGTCAGCAGGTTGACACCATCCTCTGCATCGGCTTTGATCGTGAGATCCGGGTTATTGGATTTCCCCTCCTCAACAGTACAGGTTTGATCTTGAATTTTAATGATCCAATCCGAAGCCTGCTCACCAGAGAACATGCATTGCACCACACCATTAACACCCTTAGCCTTCTCTGCGTTAAAGTGGTCTGGAATTGAAGTCATCAATTGGTGAACGTTGATTTCTGCCATTGTTTTGGTCTCCTGTCTTGTTTGTTATGGTCGCTTATCTATGATAACCCAGGCTATACCTTTTTCCGAGTCAATTTGCGCATTTTTCACATCATCATAGCTGCTCATCGCCAAGATCTCCTGTGGTTTGAGAAAATGACTGCGCATTAATAAGAATTTTTCTGCCAACGCAATCAGTTTTACAAACCAGTGATGAATATCCGGCTCCTCAATGACCAGCCTACCCCCAGGCGCTAAGGTGCGCCAGATTTGATCCATGGTCTGCTGTTGGTCAGCCACGTGATGGAAGGCATCTACCATGATGATGCGGTCAAAACACCCATCAGCAAATGGCAATCGCTCAGCACTCGCGTTGACGGTCGTGAGTCCTTTCTTGCGTGCCTCTGCCAGCATATTTTTCGCCGAATCAGCAACAATAATCTCAGAGAGACCATCCGAAAACTGGATTGAGGTGCGGCCCGTCCCGCCGCCGAGATCCAGCATCCTGGTGTGCGGTACAGGGTTCACCCACTCACGCAAAGTATCATGAGTTCTACCCCGAAAAAGCCGATCATAAATCGGTCCGATGAGGTTAAAATGATCAAATTTAGACATAGGAGTATTCTAATAGAAAATCGAAGCCAAGCCACGCGCGAGTAAACTGGCTAAAGTCGCAATCAGTGTGGTCATCCCGGTCACAGCCCACATCGCTTTGGTGCCCATTTCTTTGCGGATAACAAGCATCGTCGCCAGACAGGGTACATAAAAGACCACAAAGACCGCATAAGTTATCATCTGAACCGGTGTCAACACTTGCGAAAAGGTCATGCTGCCTAATGCCTGGCCTAACATCACCAAGGATAGTTCTTTTCGCAACACACCAAAAATCAGCGGCACACCAACCTCCCCTGGCAAACCCAAAACCCAGGAAAGCGGCCGTAAAAGTGTATTAAAGACCACATCGGCATTGAAAAAACTGAGTACGGAGAGGGTCACACTTCCGACGATTAATAACGGCCAGGCTTCTACGATGAATTCGCGAATACGCCACCAGGCTTTGTTAGCTACCGTGCGCAGGGTTGGCACCCGGTACACGGGCATCTCGAGGATCAACCCCGGTGAGTCATCTTTCATGAATAAATTTAAAATTCTTGCCGTCAGCGCAATCACAAACAGGTCAAACAGGTAAATTGCCAGTGCCAGCCCTGGGCCTAAATAAAAGGCCACCAGGCCAAACACAACCGCTAACCGGGCTGCACAAGGAACCAGTGTCGATAAGGCTGCGGAGATGAAACGCTCACGCTTGTCCTCCAGGATGCGGGTTGACATAATCGCGGGCACATTGCAGCCAAAACCAAGAATAAACGGCACAATTGATTTTCCATGTAGACCCAGTTTATGCATTAATGCGTCCATCATGAACGCCACCCTTGAAAGATAGCCCACATCCTCCAGGATGCCCAGACCGATTAAGAACGGCACCAAGTAAGGCAAAACAATCGCCACCCCGCCTGATATCCCTTGGACCAGACCAATCGAGGCTTGTGAGATAAATACCTCTGGATTGGGAAATTGCCCTTCAATCCACACTTCAAAGCTTTCGAACAGTCCCATCAATGGTGCTTCAAGCCACCCGCCAACTGTGTAAACAACCTGGAAGAAAACAAACAGAATCGCAATCAGCCCCACATATCCCCAAAATGGATGCAGCAGGATCTGGTCCAGATTGTCCCGCAACGTTGTCTGCCGTTTCCCCTGCTGGATCACTGCTTGAGCGATGTGGTTTCCCAGTTGATTGCGGGCGTCACTCACTACCCAATCGGCAGATCCGCCATATTGGTGCCCGAGTGCTTCGCGAACTGACTTGACATCTATTATGACCTTTGGTTCTTGCTTTGTAATCTCTTCTAAAACGATGGAATCACCCTCAATTAATTTGATGGCCAATGCACGTGGATTGAGGTAACTTTCCACGCCAGATATGGATTCTGCCAGAGTATCCAGAGCCTGTTCAATATTTTCACCATACATCGGTTGAGGGGGAATTTGTTTCTGGTCGGCCACCCGAAAAGCCTGGATGAATAAGGGCTGGATGCCGCGCCCCTTTGAGGCGATCATGGGGATGACTGGCAGACCGATGAGTTCTTCCAGCCTGTTCACGTCCACATGGATGTTCAAACGATCTGCCTCATCCATCATGTTCAGCGCAACCACCATGGGGATATTGAGCTCAAGCAATTCAACGGTCATCAGTAAACCATGGGAAAGGTTTGAAGCATCCAGCACATTGATGACCACATCGATGTCGTTCGAGGTCAGATATTTGATCACCTCTCGCTCGGCAGGATTGGTGCCCGCCAATGAATAGGTGCCGGGCAAATCAACCACATCAACAACACCGCCCAACAGGCGCACCGACGATTCAGTGTAGGTGACCGTTGTGCCAGAGAAGTTTCCCGTCTCAGCCTTGTATCCGGCGACCTGGTTAAATAATGTGCTTTTCCCGCAGTTGGGTTGACCAATTAATCCAATACGCATCAAACCTGCTCAACTTGTATTCGCTCGGCAATCCCGCGTCCAATAGCCACTGCGCGGCCTTCAACATCCAACATCACAGGCCCGCCCAAAGGGGCGAATCTCAAGATCTTCACTTTCCGGCCCGGGCTTATCCCAAGCTGGCGCAGTTTGGACTCAATGCCTTTACCCCCAGTGTAGTCAATAATTT
>JBLRWR010000197.1:0-3136 GCA_047921135.1 Candidatus Brevefilum sp. | reverse complement strand
CCGCACTCCGGTCAGGGCCATATACAGCGTGCGCGGGATGGGCGTGGCAGTTAGCGTGAGCACATCCACCGACGTGCGCAGCTGTTTGAGGTGCTCTTTATGTGCCACGCCAAAACGCTGTTCCTCGTCAATCACCACCAGGCCCAGGTCTTTAAAGGAAACATCCTCAGAGAGCAGCCGGTGGGTGCCAATGATGATATCCACCTTGCCATTGCGCAGGTCTTTAATGATGCGGGATTGCTGGCGCTGGGTTCGGAAGCGGGAGAGCATTTCCACTTCCACCGGGAAAGTCGCCAGGCGCGTCCGAAAGGTATCGTAATGCTGCTGGGCCAGGACCGTGGTGGGCACCAGCACCGCCACCTGCTTGCCATCCATCACGGCCTTAAAGGCTGCTCGCAGGGTCACTTCTGTTTTTCCGTAACCCACATCCCCACACAGCAGGCGGTCCATCGGGCGGGGGATTTCCATATCGGCTTTAATTTCACGCAAGGCCTGCAATTGATCTTCCGTTTCAATGTAAGGGAAACTGGCCTCCAGCTCACGCTGCCAGGGTGTATCCGTACTGAACGCGTAGCCCTCAGCAACCTGCCGCTGCGCATAGAGGTCCAACAGCTCGCCGGCGATCTCCTGCACGGCCTCGCGCACCTTCTGCTTGGTAGCCTGCCAGGTCGCCCCACCCAGCCGGGATACTACGGGCACATGCCCATCCGCACCCACATAGCGCGTCAGGCGGTCAGCATGATGGATGGGCACAAAGAGCTGGTCTTGCTCGGCGTATTCGATGCACAAGAATTCCTGCAAAACGCCATCCTGCGTGCGCTGGACCAGGCCGGCAAATTTGCCGATGCCGTGGTCGACATGCACCACCCAATCACCAGGTTCCAGGTCGGCATAGCTGGATTCGGGCGCCTCGGCGGTGGGACGGTAACGCCGCCGCGGCTGGGGCCGAGCCCAGCCAAAAATCTCGCTATCCGTTAGCAGGTGCAGCGTTTCGCCCGCGTGCGCCGTTAGGATCCACCCGCCAGCCAGGTTGCCCTCAATGAATTGCTGGTCGAGCTGGATATCTGCCAGGTCGTCGCGTAAAAACTGCTCATCCCGCCATAAATTACGCAAACGGGCGGCTTGCCGTGAGACAATCACCCAGGAATGCTTCTGCTCACGCAGCGATTCCAGGTAATCCAGAAAATCCCTCAGCTTGCCCGCGAAACGAGGTCCGGTCTGAAATTGTGACGCCAAAGCTGGCACATCCGGGGCGCCGGTGTAGCCCAATTCGATCATTGGGCGTTTGCCGACCCGATCCTCAAGCTCAGACCAGGTGAAGAATGGCATCGGGAACTCAGGGCTGATTTCCCCAGCGCGAACGGCTTCATCCCGGCGTGAGAGGCTTTCTTCCTCAATATCGGTCACGGCCGCCACAATGAATTCCTGGCCGTCCAGGGCGATCAGCGCTTCGTCAGGCAGGAAATCGATCAGGCTGCCCCCCAGCGGATGGGCTACTGGCAAGTAAAATTCCGACAGGTCTGTGGGCAGCAGACCGGCTTTCTCTGCAGCCAGGGGCAGGATCTCGCGGGCCGGCGTGATGGTGATCGATGCCAGGTTTTCGACGGTGCGTTGTGTGGCTGGGTCAAAGGCGCGCAAGGTTTCCACCTCGTCGCCAAAAAATTCTATACGAATAGGCTGTGCGGTCCCCGGAGGCCAGATATCCAGGATGCCGCCTCGCCGGGAGAATTGGCCGGACTCAACCACAATGTTGGCATAGCTGTACCCGGTCTCCACCCAGGCCCGGGTCAGGGCATCGGGTGTAACCGCCTGTCCAACCCGCAGCGCCCGGGTATGCTTGAGAAAATCACGCCGGGGCAGCGTACGGGTCATGATCGCCCGCACCGGCGCCACGATCACCGGAGAACGCTCAGGTGCCGGCATTCCGGGGATCAACGTGCGCGCCAACAGGGTCAACACTTGCAGTCGGTCCCGGCGGGTCCCCGCCCCCCAGCCAGATTGTTCAAAGAACAGTGGGTTCGGCTCAGGAAAGTAATGCACACCCCCCTCACCCAGCCAAAATTGGAGCTCTTCAAACAGGGCTAAGGCGCGGTCAGCGCGGTTGGTGAGCAGCAGGATGGGCTTGCCCAGGTCATGATGCAGCCCGGCCAGCAGGGGCAGGCGAGCCGCACGCGGCAAGCCCAACCCGGCCAGCGGAGCAGGCTGCCCGGGGTCGTGTTGCAAATCCGCCAGCAAAGTGCGGTAAGAATCAAGGTCGCGGATGGCATCCAGTAAGTGCATCACACCTCGTCGCTTAGCTGACCGTTATACGTATTCATGGCCGCTTCAATGCCCTCCAGCACAAAGGTGCGGATGGCCTTTACAGCCGTATCCAGCACCTCTGGCAGCAGGTCTTGCTGCGGCGGGTCAAAATCGTGCAAGACGTAATCCGCCGGGTCCATCCGTCCTGGCGGTCGGCCGATCCCCACCCGCAGGCGGGGGAAGTCGTGCGTACCAAGCAGCTTGACGATCGATTCCATCCCCTTTTGACCGCCTGTACCCCCTAAGGGGCGCAGACGCAAGGTGCCAAAGGGCAGGTCGAGGTCATCATGGATGACCATTAGCTGCTCCAGTGGGATTTTATAAAAACGAGCCAGAGGCGCCACGGACTGCCCGGAACTGTTCATGTAGGTCTGCGGTTTGGCCAAAATGACCCGTTCGCCCCCCAACAAGCCCTTGCCCACCAGCGCGCGCATCTCCACCCGCTGCATGGGGATGTTCAAAGACTCCGCCAGGGCATTTACCACCATAAACCCGACATTATGCCGGTTCTGACGGTAGTTTGGGCCGGGGTTCCCCAGGCCGACAATCAAAAAAGGCGCATTTTCGTTCATCAGATCTCTTCTCAATCCATAAAGGCATTTATTCATTGAAATCACGCGCAAAAAGGCCGCAAAATCAACATGCGGGCCGGCGCAATTATCACAAGCTGACCTTTAAGTTTAGCACGAAAGGGGGTGAGATGTGAATAGTGAATCAGGGATTAGGCAATCAGGTATTGGGCTTCGATCTTCGCTCTATCTGCTTTCAGCTTTATGCTTTGAGCTTTCAGCTATTAGCCCTACTTCGTAGCACCTAAGGTTAACCCCTCGATAAA
>JBLRWR010000196.1:0-3226 GCA_047921135.1 Candidatus Brevefilum sp. | reverse complement strand
GTGTGACACGCTGGATGACGGCTTTCATGTTCTTCTCCGGAATAAGGTAATAGCTGATAGCTCATAGCTGATAGCTCATAGCTGAT
Organism: Candidatus Brevefilum sp.; assembly: GCA_047921135.1. Lineage (GTDB taxonomy): Bacteria > Chloroflexota > Anaerolineae > Anaerolineales > Anaerolineaceae > Brevifilum. The sequence continues at coordinate 3,140 of JBLRWR010000196.1, read as the reverse complement.
AGTTGATAGCTGATAGCTCATAGCTGATAGCTCATAGCTGATAGCTCATAGCTAAAAGGTTTAAGAAATGAACCTTGTTTTCAGTTTTCATGCAGATTATAGCATCATTTATCGATCAATCTTTTTGCCAAATACCTAGTTCCTAATTACAAATACCTAATTCCAAATACCTGATCCCTCTAGTGCTATAATCAACTCATGTCAAATTCACTTAAAAACATCGAGCTGGTGTGGGTGGATCAGCCGCAGCAGCTGCATCAGGCAGCCCAGGAGCTGGCTGAAGCGGATATCCTGGCTGTCGACACTGAATCCAATAGCTTATACGCCTACCAGGAGCAGGTGTGCCTGATCCAATTCTCCACCCGGGACAAGGATTACCTGGTCGACGCGCTGGTCTTGCCGGACCTGTCGCCGCTGGCTGAGATTTTTATCTCTGACCGCATCCTGAAGGTGTTTCACGCGGCAGAATACGACCTGATCTGCCTGTTTCGCGATTATGGCTTTCGCTTCAATTACCTGTTCGATACAATGATCGCAGCCCGCATCCTCGGGTATCAGAAGATTGGGCTGGGTTCCCTGCTGGAAAAGTATTTTAGGGTGCAGATGAACAAAAAGTACCAGCGCGCCAACTGGGGAAAACGCCCGCTGAAAGCGGACATGCTGGAATATGCCCGCCTGGACAGCCGCTACCTGATCTCCCTACAGGATGAACTGCGCGCTGAGCTAATTGCCGCCGATCGATGGGAGCTGGCCCTGGAAGACTTTCGGCGCCTGACCCAGGGTGTGGAAGACACCACCGAATCCAGCGAGGAGGATTTTTGGAAAATCCACGGCGCGCGGGATCTCAGCCCAGAAAAGGCTGCTGTGCTCAAATCCCTGTACCAGTACCGCGAATCAGTGGCCAAAGGCCAAAACCGTCCCCCCTTCAAGGTGATCAGCCACCAGGCGTTGATAGAGATGGCCGAAGTTTGTCCTAAACAGTATACCGACCTGTTGAACTTATCCGCGTTGCACAAAAACCAGGCCACCCGTTACGGGCGGGGCCTGCTGGAAGCGATCAGGGCCGGAAAACAAGCCCCGCCAGCCTGTCCCCCCAACCATACCCGGCCGCACAACTCGGTTTTGCATCGCATTGATGCGTTGCAAGACTGGCGTAAGCACACTGGGCGCAGCCTGGGTGTGCCCTCTGATGTGGTTCTGCCCCGTGATGTGCTCAACCGAATCGCCTGGGCCAACCCGCGGGATAAGGCTGCGCTAGAAGTAGAGATGCATGATGTCCCCTATCGCTTCGACCGCTTTGGGGATCAGATCCTGGCAATTATTTCGTAAGGAGACTTTTACCGATGAAATTAACCCTGCACGGCGCTGCACACACGGTGACCGGATCAAAACACCTGCTGGAAGTCAACGGTAAGCTGATCCTGCTGGAATGCGGTTTATTCCAGGGTCAGCGGAAGAAGACTTATGCGTACAACCAGAATTTTGACTTTGACCCTCACGTGCTGGATGCCGTCATCCTCTCTCATGCCCATATTGATCACAGCGGCAACCTGCCCAACCTGGTTAAAAATGGTTACCAGGGGCCGATCTTCAGTACCCTGGCTACCCGAGACCTGGCAGAGATCATGTTGAAGGACTCTGGCCATATCCACGAATACGACGCATTCTATGTCAATAAAAAACGCAAAAAACAGGGATTGCCCCCGGTCGAGCCATTGTATACCCTGCAGGATGCTGAGCGTGCGATCCCGCTCTTCCAACCGGTTACTTATGATCAGACCTTTGAAGCCGCTCCGGGCGTGAAGGTCCGCTTCATTGAAGCAGGGCATATTTTGGGGTCTGCGGCCATCCTGCTGGACCTGGAGGAAAACGGCCGCAAGGTGCGGGTGTGGTTTTCAGGCGATATCGGCCGCCCGGATATGCCCCTGCTGCGCGATCCGGTGTTACCTGGCCAGTATGATGTGGATTACCTGCTGATGGAATGCACCTATGGCGACCGGCCTCATGATGACATCAACCTGGCCTTTGATGAATTTCGGCAGGTTGTCAAACGGACGGTCCAGCGCGGTGGAAAAGTGATCATCCCAGCCTTTTCAGTGGGCAGAACCCAAACGCTGGTGTATTGCCTGAACCAGGCGATGACCGCTGGCGAGCTGCCCAAGGTGCCGGTAATCGTCGATAGCCCCCTGGCCGTAGCTGCCTCGGACATCTACCGGCGCCACCCGGAATGTTTTGACGAAGAATCCTGGGATTACATCTCAAAACACAACCAGGCTGCCTTGGATTTTGATCAGCTCACCTACATTCGCTCGGTGGAGGACTCCAAAGCCCTTAACGAGCGCCACGAACCGATGATTATCATCAGTGCGTCGGGGATGGTGGAGGCAGGACGAATTTTGCACCATGTCAAGAACAATATCGACGATGAGCGCAACACGATCCTGATCGTTTCGTGGCAGGCCCCCCATACCTTAGGCCGTCGCCTGGCGGAGCGCCAGCGAAATGTACGCATCTTTGGTGAGGACTATTACCGCCGCGCCAGGGTGGAGACCATCAACGGCCTATCCGCCCATGCCGGCCAGGCTTTGCTGGCGGACTATGCCCGTTCTGTGGCTGGCCAGGCCAAGGGGATTATTTTAATGCACGGTGAACCGGTGGCCGCCGCCGCATTGACTGAAAAATTGCGCTATATAAATGGCATGCCGCCTATCCACTACCCCGAGCGGTTGGAAACCTTTGAACTCTAAGTAAGGCTTGAACTTTCCCGAAAAGGATGCCTGGCTGTGGCTTATGCCTTGGGTGAATTTCGAGTATAATGGATGCCTGCTGTTCGGAGAGGTGCCAGAGTGGACGATTGGGGCGGTCTCGAAAACCGTTGTAGCCTTTGCGGCTACCGAGGGTTCGAATCCCTCCCTCTCCGCTGCGTTTTTTAAATCACAAGGGCAAAGTTACCTAAAACTGCCCCAGGCCCGGTGATTTCCCTCATGTTTTAGCTCATTCTCAAAAAAGTTTAACCCACAACCCGCCACCCAGGTGATCATATGCTGATATGTCCTCAAGGTGGCGGGCTGTTTTTGGTTTTGAATCAGTACAGGCTGGTTAAGGGTCTAGCCCTCCCCTCACCGCAGGCCAAACAGGAC
>JBLRWR010000195.1:0-3230 GCA_047921135.1 Candidatus Brevefilum sp. | reverse complement strand
TGTTTCCCTGGCGATGACAGCCAGGCTGATCACGGCCAGGAATGCGGGAATCAGGCTGATGAGCACGACGGTGCGGAAGGTGTTTTCACCCAGGGTCAGGCTTCTGGATTGCGTCAGCCACACGACCAGTGCAGCGATTAACAAGCCCAACATGGCGCCACCGGTGTCTGCCGCTCGGTGAAACCCAAAGGCCAGCCCGCGCTGGTGCGGCTCGATCGAGTCGGCCACCAGGGCGTCGCGGGGCGCAGTGCGCACGCCTTTGCCCACCCGGTCTGCCCAGCGGACCCCCGCTACCATGCCCCAGGATTGCGCAAAATAAAAGAAGGGTTTGGCCAGCGCCGAAATACCGTAGCCTGCCACCGCGATCCACTTGCGGCCGCGCAGCTTATCGGAGAGCCACCCTGAGAACACCTTAAGGACGCTGGCGGTTGCTTCTGCAACGCCTTCAATGATGCCGATGATGTGAGTGCGTACGCCCAGCGCGTTGAACAGAAACAGGGGGATGATGTTGACGACCATTTCGCTGGAGATATCCATGAAGAAACTGGTCAGGCTGACCGCCCACACGTTGCGGGGCAGGTCCCGGAGTTTGCCTGATAGCCTGGATTGCTTTTCCACTTGAACCTCCGTGAAATGTGAGGTGAATTTAATCGATCAGGATAAAGCGCGGTTCGAAAAAGAAGATCCAGGTCAGGACCCCTAACACCAGAGCCAAAACGATGTAGAGTACGCCCGCGGCATGCGCTTTGAAATCGTAGGTGACCTTTTTCCCTTGCAGAACAGGCAGCGACGAACGCAGATACTTGGTATCTGAAATATTGGCAGACCGCATCAGCACCTCGTTGAAGCGGGTGGTGACCCAAAAACGATGCACATGGTCTGCTTTCAACGCGGTCAAAATGCGGGTATCCCTGCTTCTGCCCCACAGGTCTTGTTTTTCTTGGCTGTGGATACTGACGTTAAACCCTTGCTCTTTGAGGGCTTTTGCGAGAACTTGCTCAACGACTTGTGCGTCGAGCCCGTAAACCTGGAAGCCATGCGAGGCCCACATCGCCCCCAAAATCAGGACCAGGTTTGCTCCCAGGATCAGCCAGGTGCGCCAATCTAAGGTGCCTTGGGCAGGTTCGATAATGATCGTCAATGTGTTGGCCAGTAAGAATGGGATCAATACCGCCAAAAACCAGCGCCGGTTGATGATGCTCACCGCACGGTACAGGATGGCGATCCCGACAGCGGCCAGGGTCAGGATGGGGATGGCGAAAAGAAACACCTGGAGGACTTGCAGGGTTTGAGTCATGGTCTCCTGCGGTGGGGCTTTGGAAAGTCGATCATGGCCAAAGTCTACCACCAATGGGGTGTAGTGAAAAGCTGGGCTTTAGTAGGCCGGGTTACCGGACTGCTTGATTGATACGGTAAGTCAGAAAATCGCATATGGGATGATACCCAACCGCCTGGTAAATTTTGTTAGATGTTGGGTTGTTAAGGTCCGTGAACAGGTTCACAAACTGGTAACCCTCATCCAGCAGGTATTGGCTGAGATTGGCAACCAGTGCACCGGCATACCCCTGGCGGCGATGCTCAGGCGGTGTGTAGACCTCGCCAACAGTGATTGCATGGGCGATCGGCCGGGTTTTCATGGCCATGGAGACGACCTGGCCATCCACCACCCAGGTGAAGATCTGCCCCCCGTCAACGAGTCTTTCTGCGCGGGGCACATTTATTTCATGCATTTCACCCAGAGCTTCAGCTTCGAAGGCCTGGACCCATTTGGCGATGGTGGGAATATCCAGGGGATTGGCCTTTTGAAAGTGCCCACGCGGAGGGTCTATGCCGCGTACCTGGCGTAATTCATAGACCCGCATACGCATGCTAAGCTCACAGGTGTCTCCGGTTTGTTGCGTCCAGACTTTGGTGAAACGTTCAGCCATCTGATCCTGTGCAATCACCCCCGGGATATCGATCGGCTCTGCTTTCAGATGACTGATCAGGGTGGTCAAGCAGTTTTCGTCAAGCGCATCACCGGCGAGGATCAGGTTGTGGGGTGGGGTCATCACCGCCGCCAGACAGATTTCACCCTCATCACTGCTGACGGTGGCAAACAGCGGATTTTCGTATGCCGTCGGGTCGTGAGCCAGCCGTTCGCTCACCCCCAGGATCAGGTTGTTGACGGTCTCACGCGCATACAACATCGATCCAGCGGCCGCCAGGAAAGCCCGGGCATCAGCATGAATGGAAACCTGTGTGGAATTCATTGGACGTCCTCCAATCGTGTCCTTATTATAAATCGGTTAAGTTGAATTGAGAGGGATGTTCCCAAGGCCGGTATAATGTAATTTGAGGTTTATCAGAAAAGGAGGTTTGTATGGCGAAAAAAGCACCATTATTCAAAGGCCAGGAGCGCAAAAGCCGGGCGGAGGTGAGCACTTTTTTGGCGCAATTGAGTGAAAAGGTTGCCAGCGGCCAGGTGACCCTGCGCCAGGCGGGTGATGACCTGGAGTTGGACCTGCCAGCCAGCCTGGGGATGAAGGTCAAGGTGACCCGGAAGAACAAGCCAGCCAAGGGCACCCGCCATACGTTAACCCTCAAGCTCACCTGGCGCGAGGGTGACCAGGAGGAACCCCTGGCGCTGGGGTGACACAGTCCATCCGATGACTGAAGAACCACACCAAACGCAAGAACCCATTGCCCAGGATGCTTACAACCAGCTGGCGGATGCCTATGCGGCTCGCATTGAGACCAAACCGCATAATGCCTATTATGAGCGTCCTGCTACCCTTTCACTGCTGCCGGAGGTCAAGGGGAAACGCATACTGGATGCCGGATGCGGTCCTGGATTGTATGCTGAGATCTTGGTGGGCATGGGAGCGGACGTGGTGGCACTGGACGCCAATCCCAAAATGGTGGCACTGGCCCGCGCCCGTCTGGGTGACCAGGTACAGGTGATCCAGGCCAGCTTTGATGAACCACTTGATTTCCTGGCGGATGAATCGGTTGATCTTGTAGTGGCCCCACTGGTGATGGACTATGTCCGTGATTGGCGGCAGGCGTTTGGCGAGTTTTGGCGGGTGCTCAGGCCAGGAGGCGTTTTGGTGTTCTCGATGGAGCACCCGATGCTGAAATATTTTGATCACCAGGCTGAGACCAATTACTTTAATGTTGAGCGGGTGTCTTACACCTGGCGCGGGTTTGGTGCGCCGGTGACGGTGCCTTCCTACTGGCGTCCCATGGGG
>JBLRWR010000194.1:0-3261 GCA_047921135.1 Candidatus Brevefilum sp. | reverse complement strand
GCGCGTGTGATGTGGTGGTGGAGGGCGAGTATCGCACACCGGTCCAGGAACACGCCTATTTGCAACCGGAAGCCGGGTTGAGTTACATTGATGAAGAAGGACGGGTGACGGTGATTGTTGGCGGCCAATGGACACATGAAGACCAGGAGCAAATTGCACATGCCCTGGACCTGCCTCTGGAGCAGGTGCGGGTGATCTATCCGGCGATTGGCGGGGCATTTGGCGGCCGTGAGGATATGTCCGTGCAGATCGTTTTGGCACTGGCGGCTAAATATTTACATGACCGCGGCATCGATCGGCCGGTAAAGACCATCTGGAGCCGTGAGGAATCCATCTTTGGGCACCATAAGCGCCATGCTTATAAGCTGTTGGCAAAGTGGGGCGCAACAAAAGACGGTAAAATCCTGGCTGCAAAGGTGGATATAACAGCAGATGGCGGTGCTTATGCGTACACCTCCACCAAAGTCCTGGGAAATGCAACGCTGATGGGCATTGGTCCCTACGAAATCCCGAATGTGGCAGTGAATTCGCGTGCGGTTTACACCAATAATATCCCTGGTGGTGCATTTCGTGGTTTTGGGGGTCCGCAAGGCGCCTTTGCAGCGGAAATGCAAGTCAATCGGCTGGCAGAAGCCCTGGGTATGGACCCGGTGGAACTGCGCATGCGGAATTTGATTGAAGATGACTCGATTTTGTGCACCAACACCAAACCGCCTAAAGGTGTGACCATCAAGCCTGTTTTACAAGCCTGTGCAACCAAAGCCGGGTGGGATCAGGTTGACTCAGGTTTTAAGGCGCCGTCTAAAATTTCCTCTACCGAGACAGTCAAACGCGGCCGGGGTGTTGCCTGTGCCTTTAAGAATATTGGTTTTTCCTTTGGCGCACCAGAAAACTGCCATGCTAAAATTGAACTGCAAGGCGAAGCGGAGATCGAACGTGCGATCCTGTATCACGCCGGCGCAGAGGTTGGCCAGGGTGCACATACCGTCTTCAAACAGTTTGCCGCTGAAGCGCTGGATATCCCCATGGAAAAGATCGAAATGGTCCTCTCCGATACGGCACATACTGGTAATTCGGGCAGCGTTTCTGCCTCACGGATGACCTTTATGGCGGGTAATGCCATTAAAGGCGCTGCAGAAATGGCCCTGGAGAAATGGCAAGCAGAAGAACGTCCAGCCGTTGGTGATTATGTTTATCGGCCGCCAGCGACGACGCCATACGCGCCTATCACCGGCGAAAGCTACCCGAATATCTCCTATGGTTATGTCTCTGAGGTGGTTGAACTTGAGGTCGATACGGAAACTGGCGATGTCCGGCTGACGAAGATCTACTGTGCTGACGATGTTGGCAAAGCGATTAACCCGATGCAGGTTGTGGGTCAAATTGAGGGTGCATTGGTCCAGGCTGCTGGATATGTCATCATGGAGAATTTTGTTCAAAAAGGCGGCTATGTTCAAACCAATATGCTCTCCAACTACCTTATACCGACCGTTTTGGACATTCCCGGCGAGATTGACTCGATTGTGTTAGAGAACCCGGAACCGAACGGGCCATATGGTGCCCGCGGCATGGCTGAGATGCCCTACCTCCCGTTGGCGCCGGCGATTATGCATGCGTTATATGACGCAACCGGGGTCTGGTTCCACGAATTTCCGCTGACGCCCGAGCGGGTGCTGCGGGGGCTTGGCAAAATAAAATGAAACCATTTGTGCTTATGTGGGGCGGCGGTGATCTGGCCAGCGGGGCGGCGATCCGGCTGCACCGGGTGGGCATACGCATATTGATAGTTGAAGCCGCACAGCCATTGGCTGTGCGGCGTTCGGTTTCTTTTGCCCAGGCGGTTTATGATGGTGAGGTCGCTATTGAGGGCGTGAGGGGTTCATTAATCACCCAGCCGGAAGAGGTACAAACATGCTGGTCAGCAGGCAAGATGCCTGTGATGGTTGATCCTGATCTCGCTATGAGTTTGTCACTGAAACCCTTGGTGATGGTGGATGCCCGGATGCGCAAAGTGCATCAACCTTTGTCACTTGACATCGCTCAATTGGTGATTGGAATGGGACCGGGGTTTGTGGCTGGAGAGAACTGCCATGCAGCGGTGGAGACCAACCGGGGACACTTCTTGGGGCGAGTATATTGGGCGGGTTCAACGGAGGCGGACACCGGTGTCCCGGGTAAGGTGGGGAAGTATGCCCAGGAGCGTGTCCTTCATGCCCCGGTTGCCGGGGTTGTACAAACCTATGTCGAAATTGGTACCCATGTCAAAGCTGGCGACCTGGTATTGGCTGTGGGCGGGCAAGGGATGTACGCACCCTTTGAGGGCATCGTGCGAGGTTTGATCTACCCGGGCTTGCTGGTTGAGGTCGGCACAAAGGTGGGAGATATTGACCCGCGACCGGATGATTTTCGTTGCTGGACCGTCTCTGAGAAATCATTGGCCATCGGCGGAGGCGTTTTAGAGGCAATTCTGACACGGCCTGAAGTGCGCGCCAAGCTGTGGGATGGATAAGGAACGATGAAGCTTTCTTTAGCCTTGGGGTTATCCGGGGGTGAGGCTGTTGCATTTGTGGGTGCGGGGGCAAGACAAGTGCAATGGTCGCACAGGCTGGGGAGCTTACGCCGCCTGTGGTGATGACCACCACGACACACCTGGGAGCCTGGCAGGCACAATTGGCAGACTATCACGAAATTCTCACGTCAATCGACGAATTGCATAGGTTGAACCTGACCGGGGTCAGAACGGCTCTATTCACGGGTCCCATCGGCAAGGATCAGCGCCTGGCTGGACTTAGCCCGGAGACATTGGATGCGCTCTGCCAAGTTTGCCGTGAACGCGGTTACACAGTATTGATCGAAGCCGATGGCGCCCGGCAGCGTCCCCTCAAGGCACCGGCGGCGTACGAGCCGGTGATTCCTGAGTGGGTCGACCATGTGGTGGTGTTGGCGGGCTTATCCGGGATTGGTCAGCCTTTGACCGAGGAAAACGTGCACAGGCCGGCAGGCTATGCCCGCCTGGCGGATTTGGCTGTGGGTGATACGATTGAGCTTGAACATGCAGCGCAGGTGCTGGCTGCGCCCTCGGGTAGCCTCAAAGGCATCCCGGAAGGCGCCAGGCGGTTTTTGTTCTTAAACCAGGCCGAGGATGACCTCCAAAAAGCCAGGGGATTACGGCTGGCCAATGTGTTGATGGCTTCGTACGACAGGATTTTAATCGGTTCGCTGCAAAAGCCTGGTGAGGACGGGCCGGTTTTCAGCGCGCAG
>JBLRWR010000193.1:0-3280 GCA_047921135.1 Candidatus Brevefilum sp. | reverse complement strand
TCAGCAAGGTCATAGCACCCATCAGATACCCAATCCGGCTGCCAAAGTATTAACCGGAGAGGATGATCAGAAAAAAAGTGGGACTGAAGCCGCCAGGACCGGGAATGGCATTTTCCAGAAACCGTAAGCCTGCGTTGATGGCGGTTAATACCGCTAAAAACGCGATCATCTTGCTGTCCAGCAGGGAAGATTGGGCTTCAAAGATCACGATCACCAGGCACAAGAGGATCATCAAGCTGACCATGATCGGGAATGTGGCGGCCTGGTTGTTCAGCGTGCGCGCCTGGGGGAAGATAAAGGGCGAGAGTAAACTTACCATCCCCAGGCAGAGCACGAACAAATCGGTTCCCAGTCCAACAAGGCGGTTCTTATTCATTTTTTCCTAACCGTCAACCAAATGATTACGGCCAAGACGATCAGCGCAACCACAGCGATGATGATGATGGGAGTGAGTGGCAAATCCTCAGCTTCGGGTGTGGTCACCACCTGAACTGACTCGACCTCAGGTTGTGTTTCCACGGGTGTCGGCTCAACGCTTTCGACGATATCTTCAGTTGTGACTTGTTCCCCCTGGCTGATCTCAATCTGGCTCAACCCCAAAGGTGGTTGAAATAGATCGTAATAGTTCAGAAACGGTTGGGAAGCATAGTTCTTTAGCTGGTTATCGCCACAGATGCTGCTCAGATGGGGTACATACGCCGGAGGGGGTGATGGAAACATTTCCCAGTTGGTGAGGAACCAAGCCTCAATGTCGCCTGGCAATACACGTGAGTCACCTGCACCGGTGTTATTAAATACCCATTCGCGGCCATCCCATTGCCAGTATGACCAGTACAGGGTGCCGCCTTGAGGGTTTGAGATCCCTAAAATGCTGTTCATGAAACCATCTTGCATCTGATAGGCGATACCAGATTCGTCAATTAACACCAATCCCGAAATGGAATCCCCTTCAAAACGAACACAGGCGGTTGTCGTTTCTGTCTGGTCTGTGTGGATGACCAACCCGGCTGCATTGAGCATATCCTGTTCCACTGGTTGGATGCGGTAATGCCCACCTGTAAGCGCTAAAACAGCGGCTGCAGTGGCCATCAAATTGTCATCTGGATAGTCCTCAGAGAACATAAAAGCACCTGAAGCGGTTTGATAGGTCAACAATTCCTGGATAGGATTTTTTCCTGATTCGGTGTGCCAATCCTCGGGTTGGACCCCTAAAGCATTCAGCGCCATGAGTACGAAAGCAGTGGTGTTGGAATCACCCCAGCCGCCGCTCTCAAGTTGCTGAGATCGGATGTAGGACAGACCGGCTTGGATGGGGTCTTGATCTGCTTGAACCCCAGCAGCGAACAATGCCTGTAAGGCCAAAGCGGTAGAGTCAGGACTAGCGCCAAACCCGGTGCTGTATTCCCAACCGCCATCATCATCCTGCAGGTCGAGTAAGGTTTGTATAGCGCCTTGTGGGATTTCTGCTTGGGCAGCTGCTAAACCCAGGATTGCCAAGGCCTGGTGCCAGGTGTTTTCTGGTATGCCGAAGGCGTTATTGTCAGGGTTGTAGGTGATCATTAGGGCGCTGACCAGGTCAATCCCCTGAAAATGTGCTGGATCCTGCCCAGCGGCAGCCAGGGACAGTATGGTTTTCCCGATGGCATCCGGGCCGTTTTCAAGGTAGGGCCCGAGTTGATCAGCAAGATAAGTTAAGGGGGATTGTCCGTTGCGACTGATAGTGATAGGGTCCCAACCGGCAGCATGTGTGGTGATGATCACATCCAGGGTTTGGCCCACATTGCCCCATCCGCCATCCCCAGCCTGTAAAGCAAAAATGTACTCAAATGCACGCCCGACTTGGCGCAGACGGCTGAGATCATAGAAGGGGTGACCTGAGAGACCTAAAATGGCATCGGCCGTACCAAACGCGTTGATGAAATCACCTCCAATCGCGCCATCTTCCTGTTGTAGGCCAAGCAGAGCTGATAGGGGAGAACCGCCTTCAGTGGTCCACCCTTGCTCATCGGGATTCTGCCCTGCAGCATAAATGCTTTGGAGCAGCATGCCGGTGGTATTGGCATTGGTGGTGGTGTCCCAATCAGTTTGCCATCCGCCGGAGGGGTTTTGATTTTCACGAATAAAGCTCAAGGCAAGCTGAATCTCCGTGTTGCCCTCATTTGTGTGCCCCGATGCTAATAATGCCATCAAAGCCAGCGGTGTTGTATCCAGGTAACTGCCGAATCCGTCATCCCAGCTGCCATCCTCGAGCTGAACACTGGCGAGCCAAGCCGCGGCTTCCTGGGGGACGCCTGCATATGCGGCTGCCAGCCCAAGCATGGCCCACACCTGGTCCGTGACGTTGTTCGGGCTGGCATTTCCAAACATTCCGGTGTTGGTGTCGAATTGGTTCTTGAGCAGGTGGGGCAAATTGATCGCTTCCGGTCCGAAGGCATGTGGATTCTGATCGGCTGCAGCGACCGCCATCAGCAGTTGACCTGCCCGGGCAACGTTAAGGGTGGGTTCCTCTGCATCGCTCTGGTAAATCCATTCATAACCGTGAGCGGTAATGAAATCGATTAGGGTGAGGTTCTGCTGGCTGATGAGCTTATCCTGGGGGTAGCCAGATGCTGTCAGGGCCAGCACGACCCGGATGGTGGCTGACACACTGGATGTGTCATCAAACCAGCGGATGCCGCCATCATCATTTTGTTGGGTTTGCAGATAATTGATGGCCTTTGAAATCCCAACTTCTATTTCTGAGGTTGGGACCATTGTTTGTGCTACTGCCAGCATGGTCAGGGGTGAGACCGTAAGAGACAGCACAGCAGCGATGAGTAAAGAAAACAATATCTTTTTAACCTGGATTTTCATTAAAACATCTCCTTAATAAAAAACGACCTATGGTGTGAAAAGGTCGTTAACCGCAAACCGCCCAATTGGGCGGCATGCTGAGGCCGGCAGATGGTTTAATGGTCAGCCGGTACCCAACTTTGCCTTTCCACGAAGTGTTGTGGGTCATAAAGGGCGGGTTATCGGGCTTCACCAGGGGTGTTACCGTTGCGGGACAGCGCTGGACTTTAACCAGCTTCCCCCATTGTGCACCTTGCATCCGGGCGTGAGGTGCACCCTTTATGGGTTTAGATTATAAGGTTGATTGTAATTAACCTTTCGGACTCTGTCAACAGGTTTTACGGAGAGTGTTGAAAAACGAACAATGATTACTCATCATTTGTCAAAATCCATAATTAATTCTATTAACTACTATTATTATCTACTTTATATTAATGCGTAGGGGCAA
>JBLRWR010000192.1:0-3283 GCA_047921135.1 Candidatus Brevefilum sp. | reverse complement strand
CCGGCACCTTGGCCCCGGCATCCAGAAGAATAATATCGCCAGGCACCACCTTTTCCGCAGGGATGCTGATTTCAACGCAATCATCGCTGCCTTTGGCCTTACGGACCACATCTGCTTCCGGGGCAGCCTGGGACATGAGTGCATCCAGGGCCTCTTCCGCCTGAAACTCCTGAAAGAAGCCAATTAGCGTGTTCACAACGATCACCACGGCGATCACAATCGCATCTGCGTTTTTGCCAGCCAGTAAAGAGATGACCGCAGCAATCACCAAAACCAAAACAAGGGGGTTCTTTAATTGCGCCCATAAGATATCCCACTTGCTAATCTTATCGCCAGATTCGACGACATTCGGGCCATATTGTTCCAATCGCTGTTCGGCTTCCTCTTCAGATAGGCCACAAAAGCCAGTATCCAAAACTTCGAATACTTCATCGCGGGGTAATTCGTGCCAATTTCTTTTTTCTGTCATTCATTTTCTCCAATTACATTCGTATAAATAATAATTTCTATTAATATCTAACCTATTTGATTTTATTCAAGTTAGGGGTGTTTATAAAGGTTAAATTTTTTTCAATTTCCTTGTGTATCACATATCCCAATTAATAATTCTACCTGAATCATCTGATAATATCAAAGAAAAAACCATGCCCCTGCCCAAATCATCACACCTTTAACAAAACCATAATATTTTTCAACCCAATACAACCTGAGGGTTGGGTTCTACCCGCAGCCCAAGCAATGCGTTGAAGCAGAGTACATGTGGATTAACAGGAGAATGAATGACCAATTCTATGGTCTAAATAAACCAAAATCTCGTGCCCTGGTAATAATTACAGGGGCAAATGTTCAATAAATAGAAATCAGTACAGCCCCTTAGAAGCTGCGGTGATGCACAATGTGTGTCTCAACTGGCAGCCCAAAGCGGGGCGCATCAATCACCAAAGACGGTCCCAACATGCCGCGCACTGACCAACCAGGGATGATCATGGGGCACAGGCTTCTCCTCCTGGATAACGGCTTCAATCGGCACACTGGTGGTTATGCCCTTCTGGACGCCCACCATCAAGCCAAACCGGTCTTCACTAACGAGGTCGGCTGCGTGTGTTCCCAGTTGAGTCGCCAGCACCCGATCACCAGCCGAGGGCGCCCCGCCTCTCAGCAAGTACCCCAGAATAGTGATCCGGCTTTCAATCCCGGTATTACTCTCCAGGCGGTTAGCCAACATCAACGTCTCGCCGGAATATTTGCTTCTCAGGTCGGCCATCCGGACCTGGCCCTCTTCCTCGCTTTGCGCCTGATGAACCTGCTGGTTCATCTTCAACGAGCGCTCAAAAAACGCCACCAGCTCAGAAGAATGGGCGCCTTCAGCCACTGCCACAATGCTGAACATCTTCCCCGCCTGGTTGCGCGCCAGGATCGCCTCGGTGAGGATATCGATATTGTAAGGAATTTCAGGGATCAAGATCACATCCGCACCCGCAGCAATCCCAGCCGCCAGCGTCAGCCAGCCGACTTCACGCCCCATGATTTCCACAATGATGATGCGGTGAGTGCTGTTGGCCGTGCTATGGAGCCGGTCAATCGCTTCCGTAGCGATCATCTTAGCCGTGTCAAAGCCAATCGTCATATCCGTCAGAGGCACATCATTGACCGCGGATTTGGGCAAGGTCACCACGTTCAGGCCGGATTCCTCCAGGCGGTGGGCAACCTCCATTGTTTCCCGTCCCCCAATACACACCAGGGCATCCAGCCCGTTTGCCTTGTAAACTTCTACCGCCTGGCTGGTTTTATCCACAACCTGCCCGTCTTCCTCAATCTTATGCGGCTCATCCCGAGTAGTGCCTAAAATGGTTCCCCCTGCCGTAAGAATGTTCGAAAGCGCGCCGCCGCCAAGGTCAACAGTGCGGTTAGCCAACAAGCCGCGAAAGCCGTCTCTGAAACCCACCAATTCCATCCCATGGACATTCATAGCCGTTTTTCCAAAGCCTCGAATAGCGGCATTCAAGCCCGGACAGTCACTGCCAGCGGTTAATATCCCGATTTTCCTGGTCATCGTAAATTCCCTTCCTGATCATATGATACACTCACCCCAATTATACACATTACCGCCCCACAAATAATCAAAAAACGAACCAGTTTTTCAGGCATATTTGCTGATGATAAATGAAGACAATCCTCAATCATCACTGGATCGCTTACACCCGTATTAGGCACCAAACACAGCACCAGCCAAATAAATCCAACCAATTAAGAAACCAACCATATCGATTAGGGTTATATATCAAAACATGAGTATTAACTTGTCCGTTTATCGTTTTATTGCTTCGAAACCATTGATTTTGGATACACAATTCCCGGGATTATTAGAGGTTAAAGACCTGTTATTTCCCGCAAGGCCAGACGTTTTGCACCTGTCCACACCTAACTGGTAACCAAACAAATATCAACACCTTTGTTTCGAAATGTTGCGAATTATTCTAAGTTGCTATAAAATAGTCATGAGTGGAAGATCTGGCTGGACTGCCAAACCATCAAGAGGCTGATCGAAAGGAGGTTTAATCGAATAGAAAATCTCTGACCTTCGTGTATGATGGCTGAAGACAGCCGCTCGGATCAAATGAAAAGGCACAATAAAGTAAACTTCAAACCTTTGCCAAAATCTGGTCCGAACCACCCGCCATTCTAACCCCTTAATATTTATAACTAACCACATAGCCATGTTTTGTGAAATATCATGGCTAAAGATTGAGAATATTTTTCTATTTATCTAAAGGAGATCATATGTTTAAAATTAATACTCGTACAATTGTGGCCATTGGCATCGGTGCAGCGCTCTTTATGCTCTTATTCATGTATGTTAAAATTCCCTCACCGATTCCAGAAACCAGCTTTATGACCGCATTCGGTTTAGGCGCCTTCATGGCAACCCTGTTCGGCCCCATCGCAGGTGCTTTGATCCAATTCATTGGGCATGCGCTGACGGATGCAATTCAATACGGTTCACCCTGGTGGAGCTGGGTCCTTGCCAGTGGTGTATCCGGGTTTGTTTTTGGGCTTGCTTACCATCGAACTCGTGTGGAAGAAGGCGTCTTCAAAGGCAAAGACATCCTCACCTTCAATGTCATCCAGATCATCGGTAATGCAGTGGCCTGGCTGGTCATTGCGCCAGTTCTTGACATCCTGATTTATCAGGAACCGGTTAGCTTAGTTTTCACCCAGGGTGCCGTTGCCGCTCTCCTGAACGCGATTAGCGCAGGTGTATTTGGAACCCTGTTGTTGATTG
>JBLRWR010000191.1:0-3330 GCA_047921135.1 Candidatus Brevefilum sp. | reverse complement strand
GTATTGCTGTGAACATACCCATATCTTGCGCGAGCTACTTAAAGGTGAATGGGGGCATGAGGGCTTGGTCGTCACAGATTGGGGCGCGATGAACGACCGGGTGCCAGCCTTAGCGGCGGGCCTGGAACTGGAGATGCCCGGCAATGCAAAGGATAACGATGCCCTGATTGCGGAGGCTGTGCGTAACGGCGAAATCGACGAAGCCGTCCTGGACCAGGCTGTGGAACGCATCCTGAAGATCGTGTTCAAAGCCCAGCCAGCCCTGGTCGAGGGCTTTACCTATGACGTCGATGCACATCACGCCCTGGCACGGCGTGCAGCCAGCGAAGGCGCGGTTCTACTCAAAAATGCAGGTCATATATTGCCGCTCACGAAAAGGGCCCGGGTGGCTGTGCTGGGGTCTTTTGCCAAGGCACCCCGCTACCAGGGTGCGGGCAGCTCGCTGATCAACCCAACCCGGCTGGATAACCTGCACGCTGAGATGGTGAAAATTGCCGGGGTGGAAAACGTCGCTTATGCCCCGGGTTACCCTGCTCAGGGCTTGACCTTTGACGAGCGCCTGCTGGATGAGGCTGTGCAACTGGTGAAGACAGCTGAGGTTGTGGTCATCAACATTGGCTTACCGGATCCCTTTGAGGTGGAGGGGGTTGACCGGACGCATCTACAGCTGCCCGAGAGCCACAACCGGCTGGTGGAAGCCGTTGCAGCCGTACATGAAAAGATCGTGGTTGTCCTCAGCAACGGTGCGCCGGTGGAAATGCCCTGGGTGGAGGATGTCCAGGCTATCCTGGAAGGCTACCTGGGCGGCCAGGCGGGCGCTGGGGGTGTGGCAGACATCCTGTATGGTATTATCAACCCCAGCGGCAAATTAGCCGAGAGCTTTCCCCTGCGGCTGGAGGATAACCCCAGCCATGCTTACTTCCCGGGCGGCCCAAAAATCGTGGAATACCGCGAGAGTCTGTATGTTGGCTACCGCTTTTTCGAAACTGTCGACAAGCCGGTTTTGTTCCCCTTTGGGCACGGCCTGAGTTACACCACCTTTGCCTACGAGAACCTGCGCCTGAACAAGGAGACGATCACGGACCAGGAGACACTCACGGTGACGGTGACCGTGCGCAATACCGGTGACAGGGCTGGCCAGGAGATTGTCCAGCTGTATGTCAGCCCGCTCGCGCCAACGGCTTTCAGGCCAAAGATGGAGCTTAAGGGGTTTGAGAAAGTTGACCTGCAGCCCGGCCAGTCGGTAGAGGTGAATTTCAGCCTAGACCGGCGGGCCTTTGCCCATTTCAGCACGGCACTCAACGATTGGCAGGTGGAATCAGGGATGTATCGCATTTTGGTAGGCGCATCTTCGCAAATGATCCACCTGGAGGGTGATGTGCAGGTGGAATCGAGTCAGGCCGACATACCTGTCCCGGAGCGAGACCGGCTGCCTGCCTACATCCAGTTTCCAGTCGATGCCCGGGTCAGCCAGGCGGATTTTGAGGCTTTATTAGACCGTCCTGTGCCAGAAAATGTATTTATGAAGGGCGAAACTGCCACGATCAATACGCCCATCGCGGATTTACAGCATTCAATCGTCGCCCGACAGCTGAGAAAAGCCATGCTGAAACAAGGCCTGGCCCTGGTCGGCGATGATTTAGAAAGCCCTAATGCCCAAATGATCCAGCATGCCTTAAACGATGCCCCATTGCGCGCGCTGCTGCTATTTGGCGGGGATTCATTTAATCGGGGCTTGGTTGATGGTCTTCTGATGATGATCAACAGGCAGTATCTCAAGGGGTTGAATCGTTTGTTGAGAACACGAAGAAAGAAACACAGCTGAAACCAAGCGCTATAGGACCAGGTAGAGACCTCTATCGATCGGATGGAGGTCTTTAAACTTTACACCATATGTGTTATGTAAAATCCAGGATGTTATAATCATAGATTGAGTTGAGTAGTATAGGATTACTGATGAAACTATCCGTTTTGATGCCGGTTTATAACGAGCGCCGTACCGTTGGGGAGATCGTCCGCCGCGTCATGGAACAGAAAGTTCATGGCATCCATGACCTTGAGTTGGTCATCGTTGATGATTGCTCTACCGATGGGTCTGCTGAGACGATCCGTCAGCTTGAGCAGGCAAACCCAAAGATCATCAAGGCCATTCTGCTGGAAGAAAACCAGGGTAAAGGCAATGCCATCCGCTTGGCCATCCAGGCGGCTAGCGGAGATGTTGGCATCATCCAGGATGCTGACCTGGAATACAACCCCGCGGATTATGACATTGTGCTGGCGCCGATTATCAATGGTGATGCTGACGTTGTCTATGGCTCCCGCTTTGCTGAACGTGAACAGCGCCGGGTGCTTTACTTTCGCCACACCATGGCGAACCGTTTGCTGACCTTCCTCAGCAATTTGTTTACCGACCTGAACCTGACGGATATGGAAACCTGTTATAAAGCCTTTAGGGTTGAAGTGGCCAAAACGATCCCCATCCGCTCAAAGCGTTTTGGGATTGAACCCGAGTTGACCGCCAAGTTCGCCAAACGCAAACTGCGCATTTTTGAGGTGCCCATCAGCTATCACGGCCGCACCTATGCCGAGGGTAAGAAAATTACCTGGACCGATGGTGTGCGTGCCATCCGTACGATTGTTAAGTTCTGGCTGATCGATGACATGTTCCAGGGGGATTATGGACATAAAGACCTGATCGATATGGAAGCCGCCCCCAAATACACCGAGTGGACGCTGGCGCGCACTCGCCCGTATGTGGGTAATTTACTGCTGGAGATCGGCTCCGGGATCGGCAATAATGTGCGCATCTTGATGCAATACACCGACGTGATCGCCACGGAAATTGAACCGGTTTACCTGCAGGTTTTGCGGAACGCTTACCTCAACACCCCTGGTGTCACGGTACACACCTGGGACGCCACTCAACCCCCGCCCCCAGACCTGCCCCAGCCGGATTCGATCCTGTGTTCTAACGTGATCGAGCATCTCCAGGAAGATGATCAGGTGGTGATCAACGCCGATAAGCTCCTGAAGCCAGGCGGACGGATGATCTTTATTGTGCCACGTGGCGAAAAGCTCTACTCCAGCCTGGATGAAGCCATTGGGCATGTCCGGCGTTATGATGCAGACCGGCTGCGATCGTTGTTCACGAACCTGGGTTATGAAATTGAGGAGTTATTTACTCTAAATAAGATTGGGGTGGTGGGCTGGTGGTACCGGGGGAAGGTGGCCAAACAACAGGCCATTGGGCGTTTTGGGCTGAAGGTGTTCAATGTGCTGGTGCCGGTCTTCAAGCTGATCGACCCCATCCTGCCCTGGAAGGGCCTCTCG
>JBLRWR010000190.1:0-3339 GCA_047921135.1 Candidatus Brevefilum sp. | reverse complement strand
CTCCAGCAACCCGCACCTCCATTTAGAGACTCGTTTAGGCCCTGCTGGGGGGAATTTTCAGTCAATGGCACACTACGAGAACACCAACACGCCTGAGCAAAGGGGCAATTATTGCCTGTGGCGCATGAGCGGTTTCTATCAACTTTTTGACCCATTCATCCTCTTTACCGCTGAATGAGCCACTTGACACACTGAACAAATGTGCTAAAATTGATTTAATACAACAGGAAACACTTGGACTATAATGGATCCATACAAAAATTCTATCTCATACACATATACAAATCCTCCCATGAGGATCTTTAGAAAAGGATGGCGACATGGATGACGCAAAAAAAGCAGTGCTCGACAAAGCGCTGAAGGACATTGTCAAACGCTACGGTGAAGGTTCAATCATGAAACTGGGCGAGGCCAAACACCTCGCCGTGGACGCCATCCCCACCGGGTCGCTGTCCCTTGATATCGCACTGGGTGTAGGCGGGATCCCGCGCGCGCGCATCACCGAGATCTACGGGCCGGAAGCCTCTGGCAAGACGACCGTATGCCAGCATATCGTCGCTGAGGCTCAAAAACTAGGCGGCACAGCGGCATTCATCGACATGGAACATGCCCTCGACCCCGTCTACGCAGCCAAATGCGGCGTCAATGTGGATGAGCTCCTCATCTCGCAACCCGATACGGGTGAGCAAGCCCTGGAGATCACCGAAACCCTGGTGCGCTCTGGCGCAGTGGATATCGTTGTGGTCGATTCCGTGGCTGCCCTGGTGCCCCGCTCAGAAATTGAGGGGGATATGGGCGACCCAACCATGGGCACCCAGGCGCGCTTGATGTCCCAGGCAATGCGCAAGCTCTCCGGTGCGATCAACCAAACCCGCACAGCCGTGGTCTTCACCAACCAGCTGCGTCACAAAATTGGTGTGATGTTCGGCAATCCCGAAACCACCACCGGCGGCAACGCCCTTAAGTTTTATGCTTCTGTCCGCCTGGATGTGCGCCGTATTCAATCCATCAAGTCCGGCGCAGAGATCGTTGGCAACCGCGTTAGGGTGCGGGTGGTGAAGAACAAGGTCGCTGCTCCCTTCCGCACGGCAGAATTTGACATCATGTACAACGAAGGCATCTCAAAGATCGGCGATATACTCGATTTGGGCGTTGAGCTGGATATTATCAACAAACACGGCTCCTGGTATTCCTATGGCGATATCCGCCTGGGGCAGGGTCGTGAGAATTCAAAGGAATTTCTGCGCCAAAATGGTGAGCTGTCTCAGGAAATTGAGAAAGCAATCCGCGAGCAGTCCATGGTGAGCGGCCCAGCAACCCCCTGGTCCGATGCAGATAATGATTACACCGATGACGGAGATAACGAAGCATAAACAGTAGACCTTCAACTTGGCGTCGAAAAATCTCTTCCTTTATCAGTACATGCTCAAGAAAAAAAGGTCATCTCAGTTGATCAGAGATGACCTTTGTTGTTGAAAATAATACGATCTTACGTGCCTTCCTGCCATGAGCTCAAGTAAGCAAGCTGTTCATCCGTCAGCACATCAATCTCAATGCCCATCGATTCCAGCTTCAACCGGGCAATTTCCATATCGATATCTTCAGGAACTGCGTACACCTTATTTTCCAGCTTATCCGCATTCTTGACCATATACTCAGCGCTTAATGCTTGGTTCGCAAAGGACATGTCCATCACACTGGCCGGATGCCCCTCGGCAGCAGCCAGGTTGATCAGCCTGCCCTCGCCCAAGATGTGGATCGTCCGCCCATCCGGCAGGTCATAAGCTTCAACGAAAGGCCGCACCCGGCGCTTTTCCACAGCCATCTCTTCCAGCGCGGGGATGTTGATTTCCACATTGAAGTGCCCGGAATTGGCCACAATCGCGCCGTCCTTCATCGCCTCAAAATGGTGTTTGTCCACCACATTGATATCACCGGTCAGGGTCACGAAGATTTCACCGATCGGTGCAGCCTCAATCATGGGCATCACCCGGAAGCCATCCATCACCGCTTCCAGCGCCTTGAGGGGGTCCACTTCGGTTACGACCACATTGGCGCCCATGCCCCGGGCACGCATCGCCAGGCCGCGTGCACACCAACCATATCCGCCCACCACAAAAGTCTTTCCAGCCAAAAGGATATTGGTAGCGCGAATCACGCCATCAATTGTGGATTGGCCTGTGCCATAACGGTTGTCAAAGAAATGCTTTGTCATAGCATCATTGACGGCGATCACCGGGAACTTCAACTCGTTATCCATCGCCATCGCCCGCAAGCGGATTACACCTGTGGTGGTCTCTTCGGTGCCGCCGATGATCTCAGCCAGCTGGTCACGCCGTTCTTTATGCAGCGTGCTGACCAAATCTGCGCCGTCATCCATCGTCAGGTGCGGCCGATGATCCAGGGCAGCATTGAGATGCTTGTAGTAAGTGGCGTTGTCCTCACCTTTAATCGCAAACACAGGGATCTCATAATGTGAGACCAGGCAGGCAGCTACATCATCCTGGGTTGAAAGCGGATTTGAAGCTGTCAGCACAACATCCGCACCGCCAGCCTGCAAAGCCCGCATCAGGTTCGCTGTTTCGGTAGTAACGTGCAAACAAGCCGACATGCGGATGCCCTCAAAAGGCCTTTCTTGTTCAAACCGTTCGATGATTGAGCGCAAAACGGGCATTTCTCGTTCCGCCCACTCAATCCTTCGGCGCCCGCCTTCGGCGAGATCTATATTCTTAATATCATAATTGTCCATAAAATCCTCCAATAGTTAGTAAGCAGTATCATACCCGTTATTTCTAAATTATGAACCCTGGATGAAGATATCCAGCGCACCCTGGTCGTCAAAACTCGTCCGAAAACGACGTACAAAATCATCCAACAAATAACACTGGGATTGTGGTCCCTCCTGCTCCAGGGAGTAGGTCGCAGCCAGTGCCCCCATTTGAGCGCACAGCACAAGGTCTAATCCGTTCACATAGCCCTTCAAGAAACCAGCCCTGAACGCATCTCCCACACCCGTTGGGTCCAGGATCTGCTCAGGCGGGAAGGCGGGCACATCACTGAGGAATTCACCCTGTTCATACACAACAGAGCCCTGTTCAGCCCGCGTAATCACGGCAAAAGCCAATCCGCTTAAGATCTCCTCTGCCGTCATGTGGGTGTGTTTCTGTAACAGCTCAAATTCATACTCATTCACAAACAGCGCATGCGCGCCGGCAATACCCTTGATCAACTCCGCCTCATCCAGGCGGACTATTTGCTGGCTGGGATCAAACACATAGCGGATATTCAGTGCCTGGCACTCCTCAGCGTATTGGATCATCGCATCCGGTGCGTTAGGGG
>JBLRWR010000189.1:0-3372 GCA_047921135.1 Candidatus Brevefilum sp. | reverse complement strand
CTACGACATCTACAGCCAGCCCGTCGAGATGGACCAGGAGACGTCGCTGCCAACGGCTGAGCCGCTGCCGGTCTTCACCCTGTCCATCATCGCCAATATTACCCTGGCCCTGGGGATCACCAACCTGCTGCCCATCCCCGCATTGGATGGCGGCCGGATCCTGTTCACCCTGCCTGAGCTGCTGATCGGTAAACGCATCCCCCAGGAATGGGAAAACACCGTCAATACCGTCAGTTTCTTGCTGCTGATCTTATTGATGGTCGTGGTCACCGTGCTGGATTTCACCAACCCGATTGTCTTTCCTTAATCTCCATTTTCGAGGAACACAAAATGTACGCAAAAAGCCATCATGCTTACGAATATGACGCCGTCAAAAATGCCTTAGTGGATAACGAATCACCCCTGCCTGTCGGGATGGTCTACTATTTCTCCGATATTACCCCCGACGACCTGCATCGGTTGGCAAGCGTCTGGCCTCAAGTATGGACCGAGCGCCGCAGGGGTCTGTTGGAGGACATGGAAAACCTGGCTGAAGGCGATACCCTGCTGAATTTTGACCCCTTCGCGGTCATGTGCCTGGAAGATGACGACCCGGTGGCCCGGACCACCGCCATCCGCTTGTTGTGGCAATCGCAAAACGAAGAATTGGTCCCCCTGTTGATCAAACGCCTGACCGATGACCCCGAATCGGTCGTGCGCGCCGCGGCGGCCTCGGCCCTGGGGATGTTTGTCTACCTGGGCGAACTGGAAGAGATCAAAGCCGCCACCTACCAGCAGGTCCTGGACGTTCTGATCAAAGCCCACCTCGATTCCCGCGATAGGCAGGTCAGACGGCGGGCGCTTGAGTCGCTCGGGTATGCCAGCCACCCTGATATCCCCGACTTTATCAGCCGTGCTTTCGAAAAAAATGATGAAGAATGGCTGCAGAGCGCCTTATTTGCCATGGGCCGCAGCTATGACAAGCGCTGGACCGAATCCGTCCTGGAGATGTTTGACCACCCCGATTCCGTCGTCCGCTGTGAAGCCATCCGCGCGGCCGGCGAACTGGAAGCCCAACCCGCCCGTGAGCTGCTGTTTGACCTGCTGGAAGAAGGCACCGATGACGAGGAGCTCTATTACGCCGCCATCTGGGCCCTCTCCAAGATTGGGGGCGACGGCGTGCGCCAGCTGATCGAGCTCGCCCTGGAAGACACGGAGGATATGGATGAAATCCTCTATCTTGAAGAAGCCCTGGAAAACCTCGATTTCACCGAACAGGTCAACCAGTTTGATTTGCTGAACTTCGATGAGGACGACCTGGAGGATTGGCTGGAAGAAGACGAGGGCATTTATTAACCCACATCCAAAAAAGAATCGCAGTAGGGGCGGCGCATGCGTCGCCCCTACTTCTTTAAATATTTACAGTGATATCCATATTCGTTGATGAATTCAGATGAAATATTTTCTGTTGAAAAATGCCCGCCACAGCACGAATTGATGAATTAATCATTTTTATCAGGGTATTTTTTATCGTGTTCAATCAGATTCCGGTACAATGTGGATAGTAGGAGAAACTGAGTCCTATCATGACTGAACAAGACATCCATCGCTTACATGCCCATGTGGAGGGCCGCGTCCAGGGGGTGGGATTCCGCTTTTTTGTCGTCAAAGCAGCCCAGGAACAGGGCCTGCAGGGCTGGGTGCGCAACCGCTATGACGGCCGCGTGGAGGTGGTGGCCGAAGGTAGCCTGTCCGCCCTCAGCCGGTTGCTGGCAGACTTGCGGCGGGGACCGCTCAGCGCACAGGTCACAAAAGTCGATTATGCCTTTGAGGAAGCCCGGGGGGACTTTAACCGCTTCAGCGTGCTCTCAACAGGTTAGTTTCAACCACAATCCCGAAAACCTGACCTGATCAGTCCTGGTCCGCCCCTCCCGTCAGCAGTTGCACCTTCTTCCATGGCGGCAGATCGGATTCATCCGCCAGCATGGCCCGCAGTTCATAGACCTGGTCACGCAATAATGCTGCCCGCTCGAATTCCAGCTCCCTGGCGGCCGCCTTCATCTGCCCTTCCAGCTCTTTAATCATCCTGAGCAGCTCTTTCTGCTCCAGCTTGCTGGCCTTACCGCGCAGGTGCTCCCCATCCTCTACGCCGGCATCCCGCGCCAGGCGGTCTGTCAGGTCACGCACAGCTTTGACCACGCTGGCCGGCTCAATGTGGTGCTCCTGGTTATAGGCCACCTGGATCGCCCGGCGCCGGTTGGTCTCATCGATAGCCTGCTTCATCGCATCAGTGATCCGGTCCGCATACATGATCACCTGCCCGTGCAGGTGGCGCGCTGCCCGCCCGATGGTCTGGATCAGTGCTGTGCCCGAGCGCAGGAAGCCCTGTTTATCCGCATCCAGTATCGCCACCAGCGAGACCTCTGGCAGGTCCAGCCCTTCCCGCAACAGGTTGATCCCCACCACCACATCAAACACACCCAGGCGCAGGTCCCGCAGGATGCCCACCCGTTCCAATGTCTCAACTTCCGAGTGCAGGTAGTGCACCTTCAAGCCCAGTTCAAGCAGGTAATCCGAGAGGTCCTCTGCCATGCGTTTGGTGAGGGTGGTCACCAAAACACGTTCGCCGGCTTCCACCCGGCGGTGAATCTCGCCCACCAGGTTGTCCACCTGGCCTTCTGTCGGACGGACGATCACCTCGGGGTCCACCAGGCCTGTGGGGCGGATGATCTGCTCCACCACCTGGTCGGCGAGGGAAAGCTCGTATTCGGCCGGGGTGGCCGTGGTGTACAGCGTGATGCCCATCTGCTGCTTGAATTCCTCAAACTGGAGGGGGCGGTTATCCAGCGCGGAGGGCAGGCGGAAGCCGTAATCGATCAACACCTGCTTGCGCGAGCGGTCTCCGTTGTACATGCCGCGGATCTGGGGGATCATCATGTGCGATTCATCGATCACCAGC
The DNA here is from genome assembly GCA_047921135.1 of Candidatus Brevefilum sp. Classification (GTDB taxonomy): domain Bacteria; phylum Chloroflexota; class Anaerolineae; order Anaerolineales; family Anaerolineaceae; genus Brevifilum. The sequence continues at coordinate 434 of JBLRWR010000189.1, read as the reverse complement.
AGGTATTCTTTGGGCAGAAAGTCGATCAGGGTCCAGGGCGGTGACCCGGGCGGGCGGCCGTCGATATGGCGGGAGTAATTTTCGATCCCTGAGCAATAGCCCACCTCGCGCAGCATCTCCAGGTCGTAGCGGGTGCGCTGTTCCAGCCGTTGGGCTTCCAGCAGCTGGCCAGCCACGCGCAGGGCTGCCAGGCGCTCCTCCAGTTCGGTCTCGATCTGCATCAGGGCCTGTGCCATGCGTTCATCCTCGGTGATATAGTGCTTAGCAGGGAAGATCTCCACCGCCTCATGTTCGCCGAACACCTCACCCGTCAGGGGATTGACGGTGATGATCCGCTCCACCTCATCCCCAAAGAAGCTGATCCTGAACGCTCGCCGGTCATCGTAGGCCGGCAGCACCTCCAGGGTATCCCCTCGCACGCGGAACACGCCCGG
>JBLRWR010000188.1:0-3401 GCA_047921135.1 Candidatus Brevefilum sp. | reverse complement strand
CTACCAGGTCCTCATCCTTCAGCCCTAGATCTGTCATTGAAATTTGCGCAGCATCAGCCATGGCGCCGGCATAAAAACTTGCAATTTGTGCGTTCGAAAGGTCCGTGTTGACGAAAAAGGAAGCTGTGAATTTATTCTCTATGATTTTCACCCTGGAGGTGTCCACACCTGCATCATCAAGCATTTGCCGGTATTCGGTAAAATCAATCCCGGCCGTGGCAACCAATTTTGGGCTTTCACATAATAAACCCAGGTTGTAAGCGATATTAGCGGCTACGCCACCTGGATGGCGCACCATGTCATCAACCAAAAATGAGAGACTGATCGATTCAAGGTGTTCAGGCAAAATATGGTCTTTAAAATACCCTGGGAACGACATCAAGTAATCATAAGCAATTGAACCCGTTAGAAAAATGCTCATTGTTAATCCTTTTACTCCAAAGCCGCTTGCATATTGACATCAAATGGCGGGTAAATCACACCCTTCTCCGTCACCCAACCAGAAATAATCCGGTTAGGGGTCACATCAAAGGCGAAGTTGCGCGCCGAAGCCTGTTCAGGCGCAACCGGCTTGCCCATCAGGGTCAAACCCAGCACTTCCGCCTGGTCTCGCTCTTCAATCGGGATCAGGTCACCGCGCTCAAGCTCAAAATCAATCGTGGAGACCGGGAAAACGCTGTAGGCCGGGATGCCATTGTCGTAGGCCGCCAGTGCCAGCATGTAGGTACCGATCTTGTTGGCCACATCGCCGTTGGCTGCCACCCGATCAGCGCCAAAGACCACCTTTTGCACCAGCCCTTTTCGCATTAAATAGCCGGAAGAGCCATCTGTGATGATATCGTAAGGGATTCCATATTGCTCCAACTCCCAGGCGGTCAAACGGGCGCCTTGCAGCCGGGGACGGGTTTCGTCCACAAAGACATGGATGCGTTTGCCCTGTTCATGCGCCATGCGGATAACACCCAGGGCAGTGCCCCAATCGACCGTGGCTAAGGCCCCGGTATTGCAGTGGTGAATGATATGGTCACCGTCTTCAATCAGCGCGGCACCATAGGTCGCCAGGCGCTTGTTAACTTCCACATCCTCATCGGCGATCGCTTTCGCCAGCCTAAGTAGATAACCCCGCAACTCATCCGCAGAGCCGTCAAAGCCCTTGGCCGCCTTGAGCATCCGCCGTACAGCCCAGGACAAATTCACCGCCGTCGGTCTGGATTGGTTAAGGACTTCCCCAGCAGTTTCCAAATCGGCCAGCAATCCTTCCATCAATTTGGCTGTGGATTGCTGCGCAGCCAGGGCTAACCCAAAAGCAGCCGCTGCGCCAATAGCCGGGGCGCCGCGGATCACCATCGTGCGGATGGCATCCGCCACAGCTTGATAGTCATCATAACTGAGGATCGCAAATTCCCGTGGCAAGATGCGCTGGTCAATCATCTCAACTGTGTTTTGTTCATCATTCCAGGTGATGGTTCTCATTGCCTCACTTCCCAAAAGCATTAAAAGACGCCCCTTCGGGCGTCAGACCGATACCATTTACTCATAAACGCTTGCCAAGTCCAACATAACAAAACCATTATACCCTGATATATAAATGGTCTACAACGAAATCTTTATTACCTGAAAAATAATGTGAATCTCACGTAATTCTCAAGCTTTTGTTACCCATGAGTTGAGTAAGGGCGGTGTGCCGTGCCCCTTTGAGGTCTGGAGGAATGTCCACCCGCTTTCGTTTTATGATCATCCAATCATGTTTTTCATTATCCTGATTATTTTTATCTTTATGCGTATTCTTTGGTACAATATTACTGATCAACACAGCACTCACCATGAGACCAGGGCCTGCAAATCGCCTGGAGGGTTGCCTGCGGCCATACCCTCTTTAGGCATAACTGGTTCACCTCACAAGGATTGGAGCCTATCTGATGAGTACCAAGCTCACAGATCAAGACATTCAGGAGATTGTCCGCAAGACAGTCCATAAAACCCTGGGCATGTACCTTGGATCCAGCCATGCCGTCGCACCATCAATAGAGCCACAAGCACCAAATTCAACATTGGAGGATGCCCACAAACGCATCGTGGCCATTGGCACGGACCACGGCGGGGTTGACCTGAAAGCCATTCTAAAACAACTGTTGGTCGATCTCGGATATGAAGTCATTGACTGCGGCACGCACACCACAGACTCGGTTGATTACCCGGATATCGCCCGGCAGGTGGCAGAATTGGTCGCGCAGGGCAAAGCCTGGCGCGGGGTGATCATCGATGGCGCCGGGATCGGCTCTTGCATGGCCGCCAACAAGGTCCCGGGCGTGCGTGCAGCGCTGTGCTACGATCAAGCCACCGCTGTCAACAGCCGCGAACACAACAACGCCAATGTGCTCGCCCTGGGCGCCGGTTTGATCGGCGTGAACCTTGCCCAGCAGATCCTTAAAACCTGGCTGGACACGGCTTTCGGCGGCGGCAGGCATGCCAGGCGAGTTGATAAAATTACAGCAATTGAAGTGTCATATTCAAAAGATGGGAAGTGACCATGAGCTTAGACCAAAAAACAATCGAATCCCTGGTCGAAATAATCACCCGTGAAGTCCTCTTGTCCATCGCTGAACAGGCAGAGCAAGAAAAGTATCCCGAGGGTGCCACCTGCAAAATTGAAGTGGCCGATGGCGTTAAGGTCAAAACATGCTTTGATAACGCCGGTCACGTCATTAGCGCTGGGGCAGAGCGCCTGACCTCAACCCTGGGCGTGATCCCGGATGATAAAACCCTGGCCCGCATGATCGACCACACCTTGCTCAAGCCAGACGCCACACCAGACATGATCGCCCAGCTTTGTTTTGAGGCGCGAAAATACCATTTCGCTTCGGTATGTGTCAACCCCACCCATGTGAAATTATGCGCGGAACTTTTACGGGGTACCGATGTCAAAGTATGTACGGTAATCGGTTTCCCCCTGGGCGCAACCTCGACAGAAGTCAAAGTCTTTGAGACGGCCAACGCCCTTGAAAATGGTGCGACTGAAATTGATATGGTCATCAACATCGGCGCCCTCAAAGCTGGAGACAACGATGTCGTTGCCCGTGATATCCGTGAGGTCGTAGCGTTAGCCCATAAGGCTAATGCCCTGGTTAAAGTCATCATCGAAACCGCCCTGCTGACCGATGAAGAAAAGCTCGTGGTCAGCCTGCTCGCCAAAGAAGCAGGGGCAGATTTTGTAAAAACATCAACTGGCTTTTCCGGCGGCGGGGCAACAGCCCATGATGTTGCCTTGATGCGCCGGGCAGTTGGTCCGCACCTGGGTGTCAAAGCATCCGGCGGCATTCGCACCCATGAAGATGCAGAACAGCTCGTCGCAGCCGGTGCCACCCGCTTAGGTGCCAGTGCGGGTGTCAAGATCATCCAGG
>JBLRWR010000187.1:0-3421 GCA_047921135.1 Candidatus Brevefilum sp. | reverse complement strand
TTGGGTTCCCGGGTGTGTTCTACATCGTCGCCAACCGCATCAACAACGCCCAGGAATTTGTCAATGTTGAACAGCTTTCCACCCTGATCGCGGCTGGCTGGGAGGTCGGCAGCCATGGGTATACGCACCTGGATATCACCAAAAACCACGGCAGCGCCCAATACGAAATCGGTCAGTCAAAGGTCGATCTTCAAAAGGCGCTGGGCGTGCCGATCAACACCTTCGCATACCCCTTCGGTGAAATTGACCCCTTTACCGCACAGGTTGTCAGCAATGCCACCTACCGGGCTGGTATGGGCCTGGGGAGGTCGATCACGCACACCTGGAACAATCTTTATTATCTGCATCGGATTGAAATTGAAGGGGGCTTCACCCTGGAGCAATTTACCGCGGTGATTAACCCGGAATAAGCTCAAACCTGCATTAAAAATAAAAAAGCCCCCAGATTCTAACCAGGCTGGGGGCTGAAGCTGTTTAGGTCCTGATTTATTGCTTCACGGCTCAAAAATGGCAAAATCATCAAACCCAACCTGGATATTGGGCCAGCTCCAGGTGCCGGTGAACAGGCCTACCTTCCCGGGTCGGTATTGGTCGCTATCTATATCGACCAGCAAGGTCTCATTGACGGCCAGGGCAAAGCCATCGGCGCCGCAATACGCCGCCAGGGTATACGGCCCCTGGGAGGGGATCAGGTCCGATGGCGTCCATTCGACAATCCATTCTTCCTCTTCATCCACCAGCGACCAGATGGTGTAATAACCATCCTCACTGATCTCAAGTACGGTGTAGTTCTGGTCATCCTCATAACCGCAGATAAAACCAAAATCACCGTCACCGGTGGCCTGCAAGACACGTGCATCAACCACCATAATAATGTCAGCATACACGTCCGGTAAGGTGGTGAAAATATAGGTTTTCTCCGTGTCAACCGTAATCAGCAATTCCCCGTTTTGAATGTCCACCCACCCCTCGTTGAAATCAGATAAAAACCAATCGTTGCGGTTGTCTAAAAATTCGTCAAACAAGATCACATCGCCTTCGTGCTCATATTCTTGCGGCTCCTGGGAGGCTGGCATCTCAACAATACCCACTTCACCAGCCAGGGCCGCGTCGATTAAGGGCTGCGCCAGGTTGACCGGCCGTAAGGCGTTGATAAATCCGCCTGTGGGCACACAGCTATCCCGCTCATCAATGACGCCATCCCGGTTTGTATCCGCCAGGGGACGGCAATCCACAACCATGCCTTCCAGGTCTCCCGAACCCACCTGGGTGGGGACGCCGATGATCTCGCCTTGCAAGGTAGCCGCCAACCCACCGCTGTTGCCGCCTGCAATCGTCGCCGATGTTTTAATAAAAGCCCGGTTGCCATACGGGACCTCAGCGGTAAAGCCGCTCACCTCCCCGCGTGTCAGGGTGATCGTCTCGCCCCCGATGCCCGGGTAGCCCAAAATGATGATCGGGTCCCCCAGTTGCAGCGCTTCAGCACGCCCAATCCTGACCGGTTCAATACCCAGTGCGCTAAAGTCCACCGCACCGCCGTTCAGGCCGGATCTTAGCTTGATCACCGCCAGGTCCAGGTTAACATCCGCCTGGAGCACATCGGCATAGAACATGGGCGTCGGCGGCTGGTCCTGCTCGGTGGTAATGGCAACCACCAGATCGGCCACATCATAAAATCGATCCGAAAGGACCACGTGCGCATTGGTCAGGATCAATCCATCGGCCGAAATGACCGTCCCTGAACCTGTCCAGGCCTCAAACAACTGGCCATCAAGGTTGATAATGGCTGTGATCTGGACCACCGATCGATATGGGATCACATCCCCCATCATCGGGAGATCCGTCGGAATATCTTCTACCTCCGTCACCTCGGTAGCACCCGCGGCAATCACCACCCGTAACGGTGCCGAAAAACGATCCTCCTCCGCATCAACGAAAATCTCACCGGTGATATTGATTGGATTGATCGTCTGGAAAGTAAATGCCACTATCTCACGTCCGGTTGGGGCGATGACCATGCTGAAGTCAAACGCCGTGTGGCTTGCATCGCTGGTACCCATGGCGCCAGCCGGTTCAACCCCCATCAGTCGAACATCTTCCAGCAATGCATTAGGGAGCAGGATCTCCCTTACCGTCACGTTCTTCTCTCCGTTGTTGGCCAGGCTAACATCCAACTGGAAGATATCGCCCACCCTCACCTGATCGGCCGGTGTGATGACATCCACCGCTAAGCCAGTGGTTTGTCCGCCAAATGTTGTCACCAGCCAGCCAAAGCCGCCGATCACCACAAAAATTAGCAGGCACAACAGGATCACCCCACCGATCGCACACCCGATCACCCATCCTGAACGCTTTTTTTCGGGGCTGGGAAATGCATTCGCCATATCATCCATAATCGACCTCGCTAAGTAGAGAAACCATCAATAGTGTACGTGAATATTATAAACCCACCTCATCGTTTAAAGAATAATGAGCATAGGTATTGCATTTTAACTTGCTCTCATGGAGCGTTGCTCCGCCAGGTCAGCCTGCATCTTACGACAGCGGTCATACCATAGCCGCTCATATTCCGCCGTACTGACCACCCTGCCTGCCAGGTCTGAGATCGTATGAATCCCCTCGGCGTGGCACCATTCCACACAGATGCGGTAAGCCTCCCAGTCCAGGTCATCCGGGTCCTTGTAGGCGGGTACCGCTGCACAACCCGCCAAATAGGCAGCAAAAGCGCGGGTGTGCCCGTCGGTCATCACCTTTAACCCATCCAAAACCTTATATGGGATCGGTTCAATCCGCTCCGGCAAGGCGGCATCCAACCGCTGGGCAACGCTGGATAATTTAGCCTGGCTGATATACAGTTGCGAAGGCTGCAGGTCATTGAGTAAAACCAAATCAATTGCTGGCGGTGCTGTCATCCGCTTAATCCTTCAAAACCATGTCCACCAAATCTGCCAAATCCCCCACCGTTTCCAGGCCGGCATGCATGCCTGTGCCTTCAAACAACACCCGCCCATGAAGGTCCTCAAAGCGTACTTCCAGCCGGGCGTTCAGCGTTTCAACGATGCGCCGGTCCATGGAGGTCATGGTGGGTGCCTGGAGCAAGCCCCCCTCAACCCGCAGGGCACGGATTTTTAGCCGATGGGAGGGATTGCGAACGGTCAGATGCACTTCTGTATCGTGGATTGAAAACGCCTCGATTTTGCTCCCGTTATAGGTGGCAAAGCGGTGAATCTCGCCCTGGTGTAAAAACCCAATGATGAACCCGCCAAAGGAGCGGCCAATCCAGGGGGTCACCGCCACCGAAAGCATCAAACTCACACCGGGCGTCTCAAAATGGTTACTCTGACCCCACACCCAGGCCGAGGGGAATTGCTTTCCCCAATCCTTCTCGATATAGCCCCGCCCGCCGCTGAAGTCCAGCACC
>JBLRWR010000186.1:0-3526 GCA_047921135.1 Candidatus Brevefilum sp. | reverse complement strand
CTACCGCATGCGCTGCGTGGAGGGCTGGTCGATGGTCATCCCCTGGCTGGGATTCCCGCTGCACAAGCTGCTGGCAGAGGTCAGACCGACCACGGCGGCGCGCTATGTCTCCTTTGAGAGCGCCCTGGTCCCTGAGCAGATGAATGCCGCCAGCTCGGGGATGTTCCCCTTCCCCTACCTGGAGGGACTGCGCCTGGATGAAGCCCAGCACGACCTGACGCTGCTGGCGACCGGGCTGTATGGCGAACCCCTGCCGCCGCAAAACGGCGCGCCGATCCGCCTGGTAGTGCCCTGGAAGTACGGCTTTAAGAGCGGTAAGTCTCTGGTGCGCATTACCCTGGTGGAGAACCAACCGCCTACGCTGTGGAACACGATTGCCCCGCAGGAATACGGCTTTTACGCCAACGTCAACCCGGCGGTCAGTCACCCCCGCTGGTCACAGGCCACCGAGCGCCGCATTGGTGAATCCGGCCGGCGCGAAACGCTGCTGATGAACGGGTACGCTGAAGAGGTCATGCCTTTATATGCGGGCATGGACCTGACAGTGAATTATTGAGGTCCCTGTGAAGTCCACAATGTACAAGGCGCAACCATCTCACCCCAGGCAACCACAACACTGGCTCTTGGCCGCGGTTCACCTGGGGAGCCTGTTACCCCTGGCATTGTTCGGGGTGTCTGCGCTGCGGGGGCAATTGGGCTTTAACCCGGTGGAAACCGCCTTGCGGGCCAGCGGGCGCGCGGCAGTGCTGCTGTTGCTGCTCTCCCTGGCGATCACACCCCTGCGCAAGATCTTGAACCTCCCCATTCTGCAACCCTTGCGCAAGCCCCTGGGGCTGTACGGCGCGCTGTATGCCGGGCTGCACTTTGCGGCCTTTGCAGCCTGGGATTATGGGCTGGATATAGGCCTGATCTGGCTGGAATTTACTCAAAAGCCATACCTGCTGCTGGGATTGGGGGCGCTGGTGATCCTGGCTGTTCTGGCGCTTACGTCCACGCGGGGCTGGCAGAGGCGGTTGCGCTCAGGCTGGCGCTGGCTGCAGCGGGCGGTCTACCTGGCGGCGGTGCTGGCTATGGCCCATTACCTGCTGGCGGTCAAAGGTGACCTGCTCACCTTGCAGGGCGACTACACCCGTCCATTGATCGCCGCTGGCACCTTACTGCTGCTGTTTTTGCTCCGGATGCCCGGCGTCCAGGGGTGGTTGCAGGACAGGCTGCCCCGTGAGTAAACCAGATATTTCACCCGAGCGTTTCCCTTTTACCTAATCACCCAGTACCTAATCACCTGATCACCCAATCCCCAATCCCGGCTATAATTAACGCTTAATCATGTCCATTTACCATCGCTTTGCTGATATTTACCAGCGCGGGCCGTATGTGCGCTTTTCTCAAAAAATCGCCGAATCTGTGCTGCCGGAATACCTTGAATTCCTCGATTTTCACCCTGTTGACCTGCTGGATATCGCCTGCGGGGAGGGCAGCTTTGCGGTTGCTATGGCGGAGTGTGGTTATCGCGTGACCGGGGTGGACCAATCCGAGGAGATGATCGGCCTGGCCCGCGAGCGGGCACAAACAGCCGGCGTATCGGTTCGTTTTGAGGTTGAGGACATGCGCGATCTGCGCTTCACGGGTGAGTTTGACCTGGTGACCTGTTTTTTTGACAGCATGAACTATCTGCTGACGGTTAAAGACCTGCAGGATGCCATCCGGTGCGCATTTGAGGCCCTCAGACCGGGCGGGTATTACATTTTTGACATGAACACGATCTACGGGCTGGCGGTGGATTGGATGCGGGAGCGAACCTACGTTCAGAACGCCGCCGATGACTTCATTGAATATCACCAGCACGAATTTGATTATGAAAACCTGGTTGCCAGCCTGGAGATCACCATTTTCAAGCAGCGCGGCGAGCTGTGGGAGCGCATCACTGAAACCCACCATGAGCGCGGCTACCCGGTAGCAGATCTGGAATTCCTGCTGACCCACACCGGATTTGACGTCATAGGTGTGTATGGCAGCCTGAACAAACGCTCAGAGCTTTCTACAATCTCGCCCCGGGTGTTTATCGTGGCCAAAAAGCCAGAGCCAGGCGCGTGATGATGCCTTGGCTGCTGCATGCAATCAACGGCCATTAAGTTATCCTTGCCCAGCCTGATACCTGATGTTATGATTTGATCAGTTGGAGGTGTTTTGCAAGACCTGAGCAAAAGAAAGCGGATTCGTTATATGCTGATGCTGGTCATCCTGCTGGCAATTTCCTGTTATTGCCTGGGCGGGGTGATTTTGTGGGCCAATCAGTCGGGCCCAACCGTCCTTACGCCAACAATCACGCCGACTTTCACCCGCACACCAACGGTGACCGCCACATCATTTATCTTCCCGACGGCGTCCATCACGCCCACAGCTTCTGTGACCCCTACAGCAACCCAAACGTCGACGGCCACGCAAACTGCAACGCCCACGGAGACAGTCACGGCCTCTTCCACACCAACACAGGTCCCGCCAACGCCTACCCACACACCTACGGAAATACCCACTGCAACTGAAGACTTAGCGCCTTGATTTCAATTTGACAAGGAGTTTAATTCATATGATTGATTTGACAGCACATTTACAAGCCATGCTTTCCACAGCCGGGCTTTCGGGGTTTGAAGGCCCCGTCCGGAGGATCGTCCAGGAAGCCTGGGCACCCTTCACCGATGAGCTTGTGGTGAGCAAAATTGGCAGCCTGCATGGCCTGAAACGCGGCCAGGGAGAGCCGCCCCGGCGCCGGGTGCTGATCTCGGCGCATATGGATGCCATCGGTATGATGGTGACGGGCATCCAGGATGGCTTCTTGCGCATCACCCAGGTGGGCGGTATTGACCATCGCATTTTGCCTGGCCAACTGGTGACCGTTCACGGCCGCCAGGACTTACCGGGGATGGTGGTCCAGCCGCCTGCGCATTTGCTGCCTGGAGATGCCAGCGACGGCCCGGTGGAGATGAAATACCTGTTGGTGGATGCAGGTTTGCGCCCAGATGCTGTGGAGAAAAGTGTCCGCATCGGAGACACGATCTCCTTTGCGCAGGAGCCGATAGAGCTGACGGGTGAAGCCCTGGCCGGGCACACCCTGGATAACCGGGTTTCCGTGGCAGCTACCACCCTGTGTTTGGCAGAACTCTACAACCGGGTACACACCTGGGATGTGTGGGCGGTGGCCTCCGCCCAGGAAGAGGAGACCCTGGGCGGCGCGTTGACCTCGCCCTTTGACATCCGCCCCGACCTGGCGATTGTGATCGACGTGTGTTTTGCCAAAGGTCCGGGTTCCTCCGATTGGCGCAGCCTCCCCTTTGGCGGTGGTGTTGGGTTGGGTTATGGCCCGAACATCCACCCCGCCTTATATGACCTGTTTGAGCAGAAAGCTAAAGCATTAGAGATCCCCTATCAGCGGGATTTGATGCCCAGCATGTCCGGCACGGATGCTATGGGCGTACAGGTGGTGGCGGAAGGCATCCCCTGCATGGTGCTGGGCATCCCGCTGCGCTAT
>JBLRWR010000185.1:0-3563 GCA_047921135.1 Candidatus Brevefilum sp. | reverse complement strand
GTGTTCTTCAACCAGGTCAAGTTCCAACACCAGAACAGCGTCCGCATCCTTGAGCGCATCCAGGCTGGATTCGAAGGATTTACCCGTTGTATCGGCCAATTTGGCCACTGAAGCCGTGGATTTACCCTCCTCAAGGCTGGTGACTAATTCGGCCTTCAGGCCATCGGCGAAAATGGACTTGAACAGCGCCAGATCCTCGGCAGGCAGGCGGGTCGAAGCCAATGCAGCCAATCCCTGGGCTTTGCCAAGGCCGTTGGTCATAGCTTCAAGCGCTTCTTCCCAGGTGGCAGCCTTGAGCTGGCCGTCTTTCCGTACCAGCGGGGTCAGCAGGCGTGAGCGGTCATCTTCCAGAGGTAAGAAACGGCCTTTGTCGCAGAGCAGGCCATGGGTAAGTTCAGCGTCCCAGTCGCCCTCAATGCGCACCAGGCGGTTATCGCGGGTGAGGACGTCCCGTTGGCAGCCAACCGAACATTCCACACACACGCCAAGATGGTGATCAACTTCTGTTTCTTTGCCCTGGTAGGCACTTTGCCGGTCGATCAGCGCGCCTGTCGGGCAGATCTGCACACAGGTGCCGCAGGAGATACAGGTGCTCTCTCCCAGGGGAACGTTGTAGTCTGCCACAAGCAGGCTGTTTGCACCGCGCTCTTCAAACCCGAGGGTGAAGTTGCCGACCAGTTCACCACACGCCCGGGTGCAGCGGCGGCAGAGGATACAGCGGTTGTTATCCAGGATGATAAATTCGTGTGAGGCATCCACCTCAAAGGGCTGCCAGTTGGGCTGCAGATCCCAGTGGGTCATGTCCTCATCATAGGCTCGATTCTGCAATTCGCAATCGCCATCGCTGACCGGGCAGTACATGCAAAAGTGGTTGCGTTCGCTGAAGATCAAGGTCAGCACGAACTTGCGAGCGTCGAGCACCTTGTCGGTGGCTGTGTTGACCACCATGCCGTCTGTGGCTGGCAGCGTGCAGGAGGGTTGCAATGTGCGAGCACCTTCGACCTCCACCATGCACAAGCGGCAGCCGCCATAGGGCGTCAATTGCGGGTGGTGGCACAGGGTGGGAACATAGATATCAGCTGCTTTTGCGGCTTCTAATACCGTGCTGCCTTCCTGCGCTTGAATTGTTTTTCCATCAATTGTGAGTTTGATCATGTTTGTGCCTCTCCATTATTACAATTTTCAGACGATCTGGTATACCCGGCGTCCGCTCATTGGACAGACACCTGTGGGACAGACTTTGAGTTTTACATGGGCTTCAACCTCTGCTCTGAAGTGTGCCAGGATATCATACAAAGGTGAACCAGCGGTTTGACCTAAACCGCAGTTTGAAAGTTCGTAAAGCTGCTGGCTCAACATATGCAGGTCATCCAGGTCTTTGAGGGTGCCAATGCCCTCTGAAATATTGACCAGTGTTTCATAGGCCCGCTTATTCCCGATGCGGCAGGGGTTGCATTTGCCGCAGCTCTCGAAGCGGAAGAAGTTCAGCAGAACTTTAGCCAAATCGACCACGCATACGTTTTCGTCGCCAATCAACAACGCGCCAGAACCCAGGGATACACCGGCTTTGCTGAAGGAGTCAAAGTCCATGGGTGTGTCTTGCAGGCTGGCGGGGATGATCGATCCGCTTGAGCCGCCGGTTTGGGCCAGTTTGAAGCTGGCGCCGTCCTTCATACCCTTAGCATAGATTGAAATCACTTCCCGCAAGGTGATGCCCATGGGAACTTCAATCAAACCGGTGACATTGACATTGCCCAGGATCGTATACACTTTTGTGCCCGGGCTGGAGGGTGTCCCGATGGATTTGTACCAATCGGCGCCATTCCGGATGATGGCGGGGATGTTAGCCAGCGTTTCAACGTTGTTGACCGCCGTTGGCTTTTGCCACAGACCTGCCGTGGTCGGATAAGGGGGTCGGGCGCGGGGTTCACCACGGTTGCCCTCGATCGATTCGATCAGGGCGGTTTCCTCACCGCAGATGTAAGCGCCAGCCCCAGCGTGAATGTGCAGGTCGAAGGAAAAACCGGTATCGAAAATATTCTCGCCCAGCAGCCCATACGCTCGCGCCTGGTCGATGGCTTTCTGCATGCGGCTGATGGCCAGGCCATACTCGCCGCGGATGTACACAAAGCCTTCATCGGCACCCACAGCGTAGGCTGCGATCATCATGGCTTCAATAATAGCGTGCGGGTCGCCTTCCAAAACCAGGCGGTCTTTGAAGGTGCCGGGTTCGCTTTCATCGGCGTTGCAGATGACATATTTTTTCTCGCTTTTGGTCGCCGCAACGAATTGCCACTTAAGCCCGGTGGGGAAGCCGGCGCCGCCGCGACCCCGCAGGCCTGAATTCTTGATGATGACAATGGTCTCTTGAGGCGTCATCTCCTGAAGCACAGTGCCCAGAGCTTCGTAACCCTGGTTGACGATGTAGTCATCGATGCTTTCAGGGTCAATCAGGCCGACATTTTTCAGCACAATCCGGTTTTCGGCCGGCAAGGTGCCTTTACGGGCAGAAAGCCAAGCGATTTGTCCTGTGAGGTCGTAGGGTGAGATTTGCTTTTCTGCGACCACTCGCCCTTTGTAGAGGTGCTCCTCCACGATGTGGGGAATATCCTCGGGTCTAACGGAACCATAAATGACTGCATCAGGATAGACCAAGACCAGGGGGTTTTGCGCCTTTTTGCTGACATCACTGATCATCGATAAGGAGATTTCCTCTTCGAGCCCAAAGGCAGCAATTTGTTTTTGTAAGGTATTGAAGACATCAAGGGCACCCATATCCAAACTTTCAGGATCACTGGATACCAGTACCATCGAACGAGTTGCTTTCATCAGGTCTCTCCTATTCGTAATTGCCTAAAATGCCAGGAATTTGCTCCGGGGTTACGTTGCCGTAAATGTCATGGTCAACGACCAAGACCGGCCCAACCCCGCAGACACCCAGGCAGCTGGTGGTCAGCAGCGTCCATTTTTCATCTTCGCTGGTCTCACCGTTTGAAAGGCCTAATTCCTGTTGCAGCTTTTGCCAGACCAAACGACCACCGGCAACATGGCAGGGGGCACTCTCGCAAAATTGGATCACGTGCCGTCCACGAGGTTCTGTGGATAACATGCGGTAAAAAGTGGCCACCGAATAGATATGGCTGGAGGGGATATTCATCCGCTCCGACAGCTCTTCAATGGCTTCGTCAGAAATATAACCCAGGGCACTGTTAATGTCGTGGAGGATGGGGATGAGCTCTGCTTTCTCATGCCCTTTCTCCGTGACAAGCGTTCGCACAAATTGGCGAACGTCTTGTTGTTCTTTGACTTCAACTTTCATAACCTTCCTCCTCGGTAATGGTTTTGTCGTCCTTGAATTTATCTGATCTCGATGGCATCGTAGGGGCAGAGCTGTTCACAGATGCCGCATTGGATGCAGATATCCGGATCAATGACATGTAATAGTCGTCGTTCGCCGGTGATGGCATCCACCGGGCAGTTCCGGGCGCACAGCGTACAGCCGGTGCACAGCCCGTCCATGATTTCAAAGCGGATCAGGGCTTTACAGACCTTGGCCGGACAGC
>JBLRWR010000184.1:0-3597 GCA_047921135.1 Candidatus Brevefilum sp. | reverse complement strand
GCATACAGCGTGTCCGTGGCCCGTACCACATCAGGCAGTCCCTCGGCAAATTTGACCACATCTTCGGGTTCGATCACACCGGCGATATTACTGCCGCAGTGACAGATATACACCCCAATGCGGAGTTCTTCTTCTTCGTTGTGGGTTTCGTTAGGCAGATCGCTCATCGAGGATCCTTTGCTTTTTGGGGGAAATCCAGGCTGGATTTGATCAGTTTGTGGCGGGTGCGTTGCGCTCGTTGATCGGGCGTGGTGTATTCCAATGCGTCTTTCGGGCAGATCAGAACGCATTGAGGGCCATCTTCAACATCCTCACACTGGTTGCAAAACTCGGCCAATTTTGTATGGTGGTTGATCGTGATGGCGCCGAAATCGCACGCCTCGATGCACCACGCGCAGCCATCGCACTTGGTGGGGTCGATGCGGATGATCCCGGATTCCTGGTCTTGGGAGAGGGCATCACGCGGGCAGGCGATCACACAGGGTGCATTTTCACAGGTTCGGCAGGCAACAGCAGTGATGAGCACTTCATCCACCCGCACAGTACGGATCCGGCTGCGGTAGGAATTGAATTCACCCGTTTTTGTATATGAGCAGATGTATTCGCATAGCTGACAGCCGATGCACAGTTCAGGGTCGCAGACAATATACTTATACTTTGACGTGGAAGCTACCATTATTCGTTACTCCTTATACACCGATTTGTTCGGCGACATCATCCATACCGAGTTCAATCAGCAAATCTTTAGGAATGAGACCCTCTTCCGTCCATCCCTTGGCTTTGTAGTAGAGCTGTTTCATGTATTCCAATTCTTCATCGGTGACAACATGACCGGCACCTGGTCCCCGGGTCATAGGATCATGTTTCCAGCGGTAGGGGATGTCGTCATCCTCCTGTTTCCAGCCTTCACGAATATTGAATGCCTTCTTGATCGTGTGGGCTCTCACCCCGATCAGATCGACATCATCGTAATCAAAGTTCCAACCGGTGGTCGCATTGATCAGCTCTGCAATAGTTGGCCATGCGCCAGCCCGGTCGGCTTTACCAGTGAAACAGCGCCGAATGAATTTGCACATCGGCAGTGTGTCGTAAACGGCCGCATATTCTTCTGAACGGGATGCAACCTCACCACGTGTCTCATCCACCGTGAAGCGATTGGTTTCGCCTTTGATGTCGGGGTCGTAAGCCGCTGAACGGTTGTGACAGCCGCCGCGTGTGCCGACAGCCAGACCCATGGCGAAGGTTTTTAATGAACGGGCGTCATAACCGGGGCATTCCAGGCCTTTGATATTCATTGCCCATTTGTAGGTTTCTGCATTGCGTTCCTGATCCAACGTTTGCGAAGCAATACGCGTGCCTTCTGCCAGTAATGCGCCAATGCCTTCCTTGTCCCGGATCATCTCTGCCAGAGTCACCCCGGCTTCGGCATTGCCGAAATAGGGCTCAAACCCTTCAGGATATTTCTTGCATTTGAAATCTTCTTTTTTGAGCACGCCTTTTTCAAAGCTCTCCATGGCAAAGGATATCGATACGCCCATGCTCATGGTGTCCATCCCGCTGCGATCGGATATATCGACCATGCGAATAGCCGCAGTCATGTCATCAATGCCGCAGTTTGAACTGACCGCTTGCAAACATTCATATTCGATGCCGGTCATTGAACCTGCATAGGGTCCCTTTTTGACCATGGACATCTGTTCACAGGCGATGGGGCATTGGGCACAGGCGATCACCTTCACTTTGTGGTGTTCGTCCAGGTATTCACCACTGATTAGCTCTGCGAACTCAAAGGTGCCCTCCTGGAAGTTCTTTGTGGGCAAAAAACCTTCTTTATTGGCGTTAAGCACGTTAGTGGAGGTGCCATAGATGCGATATTTGGCTGTATGCGGCCCTTGGGCGGCCTCGGTGATATCAAATGACATCTTCAGCAAGGTGGCAGGATCGGCAACCGTGACCCCATAGGTACCCCGCACAGAGACAGCTTTGACCTTTTTGCTGGCCCATACAGCGCCATGGCCTGTGCGACCTGCCTGGCGGCCGTCATTGGTCACATTGGCATAACGGACCATGTTTTCACCAGCCGGGCCGATGGTTGCCGAGCGCACCTGGTCATCACCGAAGATATCCCGAATCTTTTCTTCGGTTTCATGGGTGCCCAGTCCCAGCAGTTCATCAGCAGGCAAGTATTCAACCCGGTCGTCATCAATCAGGATATGGATCCACTTGTCACTGGCGCCATGAATGACAACACCATCCCATTGAGCCCGCTTGAGCGCAATTGAGAACCAACTGCCAGACAAACTGTCACCCAGCACGCCAGTTAATGGAGACTTGGAGGCAAGGCCATATTTTCCGCCGACCGGTACTGGTGTTCCGGCGAAGATGCCATTGGCAAAACAAATTGGGTTGCCCGGATCGTAAGGATCACAGCCGACCTCGATATTTTCCCAACACAGGCGGCTGGCCATTGAAACACCGCCAATATAGATTTTGTACCATTCCTCTGGCTTTTCTTCGACCCAGTGCTTGCGTTCATTTAGGTCAATGTGCAATATCTTTCCGCTGTAACCATGCATATGCGTTCTCTCCTAAATTTGACTCTTGGAATTGTTCTTTAGGTTTTTCAATTGCGAAAATTTTAACCTTCACTGTGTGTATTGGATTATAAGAAATATGAACTTATAAAATAATCCATAGATGGCACTATATTTATACTCAGGGATGCATTCTCGCCATAGTGAAGGATGTAATCATTCATGGTGAGAAACATCAATACTACCAATGCCAATGTTTAGAGCGATTTATGTGGCAGGGATTATTTTACCATAGCCTTTGTTTGTTTCTGTGAGCAATGGATGATTTCATCCAGATAAAGGCTAACAGTCCCACTAAAAGCTGTCCTTACTGGTCATGTCGTAGAAGCATGCAAGCTAGGTTTTGACCAGGTTCTCTGGGGTGATCCAGCCCTTGCCAGGAAAGATCTTGGCGGTTTGGGTCTGATATGCTGGAAAATTGGTGAAGGCTGTGGCCGGACTTCCCTGTAAAAATTAAATGACCGGCTTCAAGGATAGCAACCCGGTCCGCTATGTGTGCGGCGAATTCAACATCATGGGTGACAAGCAGCACGGCTTTACCTGCCCTTCGCCATTGGTGGAACAGGCCTGAAAGCGCTTCTTTAGCTTGGTAATCCAGCCCGCGGGTCGGTTCATCCATAAAAATGATCTGTGGATCATGCACGGTGATAGCGGCCAGGGCTGTCCGCTGACGTTCACCGACGGAAAGATCTCGCGGGTATTGGTCGCACTTGTCTGTTAAACCAAAATGCGATAGGAATTCATCAAAATCCACACTTGTTTCCGCCAGGTTGTGGTTCTTCAACGTGATTTTGAGTTCGTCGAGGACAGATTCGGCAAATAACAGGTCATTCGGATTTTGGGGCAGGTAAGCGATGTTTTGAATGACTTCTGCAAATTGCATCATGCTGATATCAACTCCGCCGAGGGTAATCTTCCCTGAGCTGGGAACCATCTTTAATATTGATCTCAACAAGGTTGTTTTACCTGCGCCATTGGGGCCCATCAACACCAGGATTTCACC
>JBLRWR010000183.1:0-3598 GCA_047921135.1 Candidatus Brevefilum sp. | reverse complement strand
GTGGTGACCAGGCCTAAGGCAATCGCGGGCAGCAGGACCGGCGGCAGGATGGCCGGGTTGATCTGCATGCCAAAGAACAGGAAGAAGATGGCCGCGAACAGGTCCCTAAGCGGGCTGAGGATCTTGCGCGTGCGCTCGGCAATGGGTCCTTTCAGCGCCACGCCGACCAGGAAAGCGCCTACAGGTGCGGAAATTTGCAGCCATTGGGCGATGCCGGCCACCAGCAGGATCAGGCCCAAAATGGAGAACAGCACCACCTCGTCGGAGGCGTGATCGATCAGGTGCCCCAGGGCTTTGCCGTAATGCAAGGCTGCGAACAGCAACACACCTACAGCCACCAGGGCGATCAGCACGGAGACGGTGGCCATGGCCAGGCTCTGTCCGGCCAGGAGCACGATGGTGATGGGCAGAAAGACCGCCATCACCAGGTCTTCAAACACCAGGATGCTGATCACACTGGGGGTTTCGCCGTTGTGCATCCAGCCCTGTTCAGCGATGATCTTGGCGATGATGCCGGAGGAGGAGATATAGGTCACGCCGCCCAGCAGCCAGGCCGCCAGGGGGCCCCAGCCTAACAGCATGCCCATGATGAAGCCGGGCGGAAAGCTGAGCAGGAAGTCGACGATGCCGTCCGGCAGCCCGGCGGTCAGGCCTCTTTTCAGCTGTTCGCCTGTATATTCCAACCCGAGGGTGAACAGCAGCAGCAGCACACCGATCTCGGTGCCGACGTGTAAAAAGCCCTGGCTGAGCTCAAATTGGTGCAGCCCGCCCTCTCCGAAGGCCAGGCCGACCAGCAGGTACAGCGGGATGGCCGAAATGCCGAAGCGGCGCGCCAGCCGGTCCAGCAGGGCCAGGCCGAGCACGGCGATGCCCAGTTCAACCAGGATCAGGGATGCTTGTCCATTTGCCATAACGGATGGATTTTATTCCATTTCAGGCGGATTTGCAACGCATATATGGAAAATAATTAGATATATTCGCAATTTGGGAGAGGGTGAGTGGTGAGTAGTGAATGGGGAGTGGCAACGCTCAGACCCCCGGGGTCATTGTTAAATGCTGTGGTAATGAGTTGGGATTGTCATGGGATTGCTTGTTTTTATGGGCCCGGTACGCCCCCGGAGGGGGCAGTTCGAACCTACGACCGAGCGGATAAACACATATTTCCAGTTGGGATATGTTTTTTATGATTAAGGTGTACTAATCCAGTTAACTTGCTCTACTACGGTATTTGTTGCGCTTATAAATTTGATTTCTGGCGTGATCTAGGGTTCTTTTTTCCGCCGATAAATTCATTAATATTCATGGTAGAACCTAATCCCCACCTAAATTTCCGCGGTAATCAAAAATTTTACGCATGCTTTGCCAGTTTCCGATCACAAATCATTTGTATAGACATTATTACGAACCTGTTAGGGACATTGACAGCCCGATTAAGATAGGATTCTAAGTAGGCGAATACTCGCAAATGATAGGAGCCTAAAATTAAAAAGAAAAACAACTCAAATCCATCTTCACCCAACGCGAAGTTCAAACAATGAACGAAACATTGAAGAACTTCAATATCATATTCAAACCAGACAATGACTTAGCCGAATAATATATTCGGCGTGGAAGTCCGTTTAGAAATAATTACGGATGACGCAGAAAAACCCAATAGAAAAACAATAAATAAGGAATAAAAATGAGAAACAAAAATAAAATCACATTTGGATTGACAATGGTTGTATTTTTATTACTGTCAGCCTGTGGCTTAGTAGAGGCTGATGAGATTACAATTATTGGTTCGGATGAAGTTTCAGTGGGGCAATCCTTTACGTTAATTGCCACCACACCGGCCAGTGCAGGACAGGAAATTCAATCTGAAATCTGGACATGGGATGGCGTAGAATTTCCTGCCAGTGGTCAAAAATTCCAGTATTCAGAGGATGAATGGGTATTTGTCAGCCTCATCAATCTGACTGCGCCAGATTTGCCGGGTGTCTATCTTGCTACCTATGCGATCACGCTGATTGAAGATGGCGTTGTATGGACTGGCGATGCCTCATTTGAGGTTACAGTTGTTGAATTCGAAGAAACAGCAGGGAATTGTCCGGCAGCCCCTGCCATTGCAACAGACTATATGCGCGATACTGGTGTCAAACCGGGAAGTCAGGATTGGCGGAGTGTCATTTCAGAAGTAGCCCATGAAACTGGCGTAAAAGGCGTGCTGTGGGCTGGAAAGTCCTGTGAAGCAGGTTATTACCAGAGAGTCATCGATTTTGTGGACAATTTGTTAGGTCGATAATATGTGAATAATCAATTAAAACACATATTTTCTAGATGAGCGCAGGTCTCCTGTTGGGTGTAAAACGGGAGACCTGTTGTTATTGATGGCCAGAATAATGACCTGGTTGATCTTTAATTTAAGCGCCAAAAAACCTAAAAATTAATTATCATGACATGAGCCCGGTACGCCCTCCCAGGGGGCAGTTCGAACCTGCGACCGCGCTAATAAATTATTCGGCATAATAGGCTATTAAAAAAATTATGATGATCAAATAAATACTTAACAATTGGAAGTAGATTTATGGATTATTTTTAGATATGAAACGCCGCCATGATTTAGCTGGGCTTATGGGAATTTATTGATGCGGATAGTGGGATCATGCCCCGTGATGTAAAAAACCAGTAGATCCCGCTGCGCTCCAGGGACTCGTAGCTGCCAATCGGTGGATGGCAGCTGAACGGTGCACAGCAACGCTCAGACCCCCGGGGTTTTGGGTTGAAACTTTTCTCGCAGACCGGAACATCTGGGAAGCAGCTTTATCCATTCAGCCAATTGGTTAAACCCCGGGGGTCTTTTGAAAGGGCAGTGGTTTGACGGGCAAGAGACCGATCTATGGGCCCGGTAGGATTCGAACCTACGACCGAGCGGTTATGAGCCGCCTGCTCTGCCGCTGAGCTACGGGCCCCGGTTTCAGGGCTTTTATTATACCATTGTAAGGTAGGGTGCGCACCGGGTTTGTGCGCACCAAAATGATAATCTGGGTTACGAAAAGGTGCGCCGTAGGGTGGGTTGGCGGGAGATACAACGCCAGTCTCCACACGAGATGATGTGATCATACCAACGCCTCGCCAACCCACCATGATCCCGATTGACAACAGGTGGTGGGTTGATCCAGAAGGTGTTCAGTAAGAAATGGTGCGCACAAACCCGGTGCGCACCCTACGAACTCATATGACAATTAATGATGTCATCGCGAGGTAGCCGCGGAGCGGCGACGAAGCGATCTCAGGTTTGGTATGAGATTGCTTCGTTCCTCGCAATGACAAAAGAAGGGTATGAGATTGCTTCCCACTCCGCTGCTCCGTCTCGGCTCTGGCGAGCCTGCGGGAGTCTGCTCCGTCTCGGCTCTGGCGAGCCTGCGGGAGTCTGCGACGCTTCGGGGACGATGTTGCTCTGCTCGCAATGCCGATAAGAAGAATATGGTGCGCACAAACCCGGTGCGCACCCTACGAACTTATATGACAATTAATGATGTCATCGCGAGGATGCCCCTTTGGGGCGACGAAGCGATCTCAGGTTTGGTATGAGATTGCTTCGTTCCTCGCAATGACA
>JBLRWR010000182.1:0-3605 GCA_047921135.1 Candidatus Brevefilum sp. | reverse complement strand
GGTGTTGAAATCCAAATGGATTTATGAATTTTTCAAATCGACCCGATATGTAATATTTTATAATAATAATAATTTATATAATATAGTAGAGGCACGGCATGCCGTGCCTCTACTTGACATCACCCCGGGTTGGGATTATATTTATCTGGCGTCAGTCCACCCCTGGTGAGCTGCTAGCGTCGAACCTTAATAAATCCTAGAAAGATGGAGTATTAGCATGTCAGAACGTTATGTTGGAACCGTCAAATGGTTTAGCGCCCCCAAGGGGTACGGATTCATTGGTCGTGACGATGGTGAGGACGATGTTTTCGTTCACTTCTCCGCAGTCCAGATGGAAGGCTACAAGCGGCTCAAGGAGGGCCAGGAAGTAGAATTCTCCATTGAAGATGGTCCAAAAGGTTTACAGGCCGCGAACGTGACCCCTGTAGCCGTCACAGAGGAAGAGCTTTAATCTTCACAAATCTGATCGGGTCGCCTTGCAGTGCAAGCAGGCGGCCCGATTTTTAGTTTAATAGGCATGAAAGACCAGGTAATTGAACAATTTTGCAATTTCTAAAAATACCACCTGCCAGCCCTCGCGCTGGTAGAACCAGGTTGTTGAGCGGAACCAGTGCCCTACTACGGGACGGACTGAAATGGTGATCCCGCTGCCGCGCAGTTCACGCCGGAAGATCAGGCGGGTTCTAAAACTATGGTAGGGGTCCGTCACGACCATAAAGGAAGACCAGCCCTGGTCCTGGGCAAATTGGCGCACCGCGCGGGATTCGTCGAGGGTGCTGTCGACCGCTAAATCGGTGATGAAGATCCGCTCGCGATCAAAGCCCAGAGCTTGTGCTTCCCTGGCCAGGCGCCGGTTGGCTGTGCGGTCTGTGTTGGTGATGACCAGGTTGTAAGCGTAGCCGCGCTCAAGCATATCTGCTGCCATGGCCAGCCGGTCGCCCGAATCACCGCTGAGGATCACAATGGCATCTACCGGCTCGATTGGGTCGGCCACAATCAGGATGGCGCCGACGGAGACCAGGGATAAATAAATGAACAGCGGGCTGAGTAAGACCACCAGGAAAACGATCAATAACAATGAGCAACCGGTGATTGCAGATCGCCCCTGGTTGGATGGTTGAGCCCTTGTGGTTTGGTTTGTCATCTGGTTACTGTTTGCTGAGGGCCGCCTTGATACGGGTTAACCCTTCCGTCAGCATGGCGCGGGGGCAGCCAAAGTTGATGCGCAGGAAGCCCTGTCCGCTTTCGCCAAAGCTGACCCCATTGTTTAATCCTACCCTGGCTTCCTTCAGGAAGAAAGCATAGGAAGATTCAACATCCAGCTGTCGGCAATCGAGCCAGCCCAGGAACGTGCCCTCTGGCCGCCAGATGCGCAGGCCGGGGAGGTTGGCATTTACATACTCGACCAGGTAGTCCCGGTTGGCCTCCAGGTAGGCCATAACCTCACGCAGCCAGGGACGTCCGTGCTGGTAGGCAGCCAGGGCGGCGTGCAAGCCGAGGATGTTGGGGTGGCCTAAGAGCATCGGCATGGTTTGGCACAGTTTTTCTTTCAGGGCGGGATTTTGCGTGATACACACGGAGGTTGACAGCCCGGCGATATTGAAGGTTTTGGAAGGCGCAAAATAGGTCACAGTCTGCTGGGCGATCTCAGGCGAGAGGGTAGCGATGGGCAGGTGCTGGTGCCCGGTGAAGATCAGGTCTGCGTGGATTTCATCCGAGCAGATCAGAACGTCGTGTTTTAAGCAGATTTCTGCCATTTGGGTCAGCTCTGCGCGGGTAAACACACGCCCAACCGGGTTATGGGGGTTGCAAAGGATGAACAGCTTGACACCGGAAGCGGCTTTTTGTTCGAAATCGTCAAAATCGATTTCATAGCGGCCATCTTCACGAAGGATGAGGGGATTATGCACACATTCGCGGCCGTTGGCTTCAGGCCCTTTCAAAATCGGGGGGTACACCGGGGTTTGGATCAGGATGCGATCACCGGGATCGGTCAGACTATAGATGGCGTGGGTGAAACCGGTCACCACCCCGCATACGTAGCTCAGGTGGTCGGCCTCAATATGCCAGTCAAAGCAATCGGCCAGGTGCTGAAGGATGGCGCCGGCCAGGCCATCCGGTGGGCCGCCATAGCCAAAGATGCCATGCTCTACCCGCTGGTGCAAGGCCTGGATGACCGGTTCGGGGGCTTTAAAATCCATATCAGCCAGCCACATTGGCAGTACATCGGGTTCGTAATAGTGCCATTTGGCGCTCTCAGTGTGACGACGATCGATTACTTGGTCAAAATCCATGGTGATCCCTTCAATTTCTTGTGATTGTTTAATTTATCCTTGTGCCTCAACCGAAATGCGGGCGTGAAAGCCCACCCCAAGTTCCATTTGATCCATCTGGTTGCCAGTCTCTCAGCCATGTGTCAGGTGTTATTTTCGGTGTTGATTGTTTTAATTACCAGTCTATTATAGCCTAAGCCTGGATTATCTTAGCTGAATTCTGGGGGACAATAAATGGTATACTCATTTTCAAACAGGTATGGAGACCCCATTGAAAAGCACTCTGACAGGTTTAGCCAAACTGACCCGGTTGAATGAATTTGGATACTTTATCCTCATCACCACCTTGCTGGGCGTGGCTGCGGCAGGCGGTGGATTTGATCAACGCCTGGCACTCGTCCTGTTGGCTAACGGGTTGGCTGTGGGCTTTGCTTATATGGTCAATGATATCGAAGATGCCCCTGAAGACGCCTTTTCAGGCAAAAACAAGCAGCGCAACCCGATCTCAAGCGGGCTGATCTCCACAAAAACCGCCAAAACGGCCGCACGGGTGTTCGGGTTGCTCGCCGTGGGTTTGTATGTATTGCTGGGCTGGTGGACTTTTACCTTTGGGATGGCCTGTTTGCTGCTGGGGATTTTGTATTCTCACAAGGCTATCCGGTTAAAATCTGCTGCCCTGCTCAACATGGTCTCACGTGGGCTGCTGCAGGCCGGCCTGCCCTTTTTGTGTGCCTATTTTGCCTTCAATACTACCCTCAATCGGACCTGGATATGGCCTTTTTTATTCATGGTGTTCCTGAGCTTTTTTTATGATCTGCATGATGCACGCAGAGCCGACGAAGCGGAACGGCAAACACGGCAGGACCGCTTGGCTGCTTTGTTGGGATACCGTTTCGCTGCCATCATGATGACGGCTGTGGTCATCCTGCTGGGTTCCTCCGGGATTGTGTCTTTCTTTCTGATCAGCCTGGTGCCGGCCTGGGTGAAGGTGACCATTTCTGCGCTGTTTTTGCTATTTTTTATCCCACCCTTTCTCAAATTTAGACGCAGTCAGCCCCCAGAATTGATCAGGGGTCTGTTGTTCAACACGCTGGAACGCGCGGCAGCCATTGGGATGTGCTTACAGTTTTTGATCCCCTGGGTGGGCCAAATTCTTTAATTATGGATTGCAATAAGGTTAATAAAATGACACAATACACGATACCCTCTTTACAACTACTCACCGCCCGGGATTGGCAAGATTATGAACTAATGGATAGTGGTGGTGGTGAGGCCCTGGAACGCGTTGGTCCGTATGTGCTGCTGCGGCCGGAGCCTCAGGCCATCTGGGTG
>JBLRWR010000181.1:0-3641 GCA_047921135.1 Candidatus Brevefilum sp. | reverse complement strand
GTTCAGGATTCAGCAGCTCAAAGATCTGCAGCCGCAACGGATCCGTCATCACCTTTAAGGTTTCCAAATCACTGATCATAAAAACGGGTTGTTTTTGTGCTTTTTCGATCATTATGATTTCCCTTATCGCTAAAATTATTTTTTACGGCAAAATTAGTTTAATGCCATCTGATGTGTCTGTCAAGCTGGTTTTACCAGCCATTTACACACACAAAAAAGCACCTCCCTGAAAAGGAAGGTGCTTATGCAATTAAGGATTACTGTGAAAGCCTACTCAAGTTGATCTAGTGAATTAAGTTCCTCAATCTCGGTTCGTTCGGCTTTCTTCTGTGCCCTCCGTTTGCGGAAATAGCGCACTAAGAAGTAAACCACCACGCCCAGTGGGATCAGGAAAGGCAGACAGAAGATGCCAAACCAGATCAATGCATCCACCAGGAACTGCCCGGCATCAATCAGCGCTTCAATCGCGGCTTTGGCTGTGCCCTGGGGCTCCCATCCGACGATCTCGATTGGTTGCAAGGACCGCTTGGCAACAATATCCACCGAGAGCGCTGAAAGGGCAGCAGATTCTTCCAAATAGCGCATGCGCCCTTTGACGATCTCGATTTCACCCCGGTAATAGGTCAGCTCGCTGAACACGTCCAGAACATCCTGGGGGTCTTGAGCATCTTCCATCAGCTCAACCAAAGCCTGCTCGGCTGCCTCCAGGTTGCGCAAACGGGATTCAAGATCAGTGAACTCTGCAGTGACATCCTGCCCGGAGACGTTCTCCGCCAGCACATCATCGCGAGGGTTCGGCGTCAGGGATTTGATCGATTCCATAATCGAATTCAACCGCCCGGCTGGCACCCGCACCATCAAGTTGGCTTGGGGCAGGCTCCCGCGGTCAGTGAAAGTTTTGTAGAGGTTAGAATAAACCACAAACCCGCCAGCTTCCTCAGCCATCTCAATAATGGTTTGCATGGTCACTTCCGGGTCTTCAACCGAGATACGCATGTCGGCGTTGTAGATCACCATACGCTCAATCTCGCTCGCAATTGCACCCACACCCGAAGTCATGCCTCGCGCTTCAGAGGCAGTCAGCTGTTCTGCCTCAACCATTTCATAGCTGTCATATGCAGGCGCTGACATCGGCGCTTCCCAGACAGCTTCCTCAGCAGCCCGCATCGGTGCACAGGCCCCCACCAGCAAACTTAGCCCCAAAAAGATCATCAACAACCAGGTTCTTTTCCTAAACATCGCATTCTCCTCGCTTTCTATTCGTTAAGTCCATTATATAGCTTAATGACGCCCATGCTAAGTGAAAAGTTCCACTATCTAGTGACAATAAGAAATTTGAATGAAAATTATGCCGAAAAAGCTGCTTTACCAGCCCTCTGCCAACCGGTCTGCGTGCACGTTGGGTAAACCGGCAGATCGAATACGCTCCTGGACCGCTTTCACATCATAAGCCACCCGGTGAAAGGTCCAGCAATCCTCTCCATCATCAAAAATCATGTAAGCGGCCCGGGGGTCGCGATCGCGTGGCTGCCCGACAGAACCCGGATTGAGGATCGTTTTTCGGTCAATGCAGAAAAGCTCATCTTCTTTCAAGGAATGATAACGGGTAGATAGCAAGGCCTCGCCTTGCATTTGAAACATGGCTGGTAGATGGGTGTGCCCAACCAGGCAAATCTTGGTTTCAAATTGGGCCATATTCTCCCTGGCGACCCATAAATCTATCACGTACTCCCATACCGGTTTACGCGGGCTGCCATGGACCATAGTCACCCCGTCAAGGGTCAGGCGTTCTCCCAACCCCTCCAGCCAGGCTTTGTTGTCGTGCCTTATCTCCGATTCGAGCCAGCGCAAAGAGTTGCGGGCATCAAGGTTAAAACCTTGCGCCGAAATTTCCCCCAAAAAAGCTGCGTCATGGTTGCCCTTCACACAGTGCAAGCCAGGTAAACCTGCGATTTGTTCCACACATTCATTCGGATCAGGTCCATAGCCCACAATGTCGCCCAGACACCACACGCGCTCAAATGTGCCTGCATCTTCCAGCACTGCGTTCAACGCTGTCAGGTTGGCATGCACATCCGAGATGATCAGGGTCCGCATGGTTTAAGGCATATAAAACGTCATGGTCCAGTTGGCCCCATCGACAACCACAGAGGAATACAACCCAAAAACCACCACCCAGGTATTGCCCGGTTTGAGCCTGAAGACCTCGCCCGAGTCATCAATGAATTGGATCGGCTGATTCCGGCTGGTTGTCCGCCAGGTAACATCATAAGCCTGGCCGTCACGAAAAACAATCGCTCGTCTGCCTCCAGTATTATCCCAAATGTCCATATCGTGCAGGGTGGCCGCAATTTCGTTGTGATTGACAAAAATCACGACCACATTCGAAAAGGCGAGCTGTTCATCTGTGATGCGGTCCACCAGTGGGATCAGATCAATCACCTGACCGGATTCATTGTCAATCCAGCGTTTGTAAAGGCCCGATTCTTCATCATAACGCCATTCACCCGGGTTTACCGTAGAAAACTGGGTCCTGATCTGTTGTGCAGGCTGCCCGCCTTGCGGCGCTTCGGGGTCAAAGGCCATCCCTTCCAAGGTGTAGCGCTGCTGAACAACCCCACGACTCTTAGCAATGTCCGTCAGCGCGCCCGAATCCCCAAACACGCTGATCACCTGGTAGCGCCCGTCGTCACACAAGCCCGGGCATAAGTCTTTGCCGCTGATGACCCGGTTGCCCAGGATGCCTAAGATATGCTCCCTAACCGTCACATAAGCACCTTCCATCCCTAAAACGCCCTCATATAGGCTGACGAGGTAAGGGTCGATCATCCGCCCGGAACGCACAGGACCGATCATTTCTGCATCCTGTCCATAAAACAGGGGCAGGAAGCGATTGCCGCCCGCGCCAATGTAATATTCAAACACCATATCCGCAAATGAAAGTCCGGCATGCGGCCGTCCAGATATCGGGTAGTTGGCCACCTTTACAAACACAGGTCGCCGATCTAAAATCGAAGGATCTTCCACAACCAAACCCGTCAGGGGGTTCACATTCTCGGGGAAATCATACGGCCCCACCGGCTCGATGACAGGTAAGGGTGTCGGAGTGATGGTTACCGTTGGGGTAGGCACCACCGGGGTTTCTGTAGGCAGTATTGGCTCCGCTGTGTTGGTAGGAAGCGCGGCTAACGTTTGGGCGGCATAGGTCGCTGCCAAATTTAGGTCAATGGATGTGTTGCTGCCACAGGCTGCCAGGAAAACAACCAGGAAACCAAGAACGATCCATTTTAAGTGCTGTGAAAGTTTCACCATTGTATTCACCTCTGATTAGATCACAAACAATTATCCATTATAATCGCTTAATTCAGTTTCGCAACTTCGCCCACTGCCATTTACGACCTGATTCGGTCAATAATCTCCGCCACCATGTCGTAACGGCTGAAGGCCGGCATAAAATACACCCCTTGGAAATCAACACGTAACTCTTCAATCAGCTCATTGGCAATCTTCGCGCCTTCCTTCGCAGAAGACTCGCCTGCTGCCGACATTCGCTGCTGGATCACCTCGGGAATTTTGATGCCCGGTACCTCGTTGTGCAAAAAACGGGCATGCCGCTCAGTGACCAAGGGCAAGATTCCCAC
>JBLRWR010000180.1:0-3650 GCA_047921135.1 Candidatus Brevefilum sp. | reverse complement strand
GGATTGCCCTGCGCTGGCTTCGCGACAACATTTATAAAGGATCACCTGACGGGCAATCGCAAGCAGTGTATTCAGATAGGTACGATGAAATGACAGCCCTGGCTGCACAGGTGAGTCCTGGTGCGGATGGGTTGTTGTTTTCCCCCCATTTTGGTGGCAGAATCTGTCCTGCAAACCCTGATATGCGCGGTGCATGGGTTGGCCTTTCGTGGTCTCATCAACAACAGCATCTCATCCGGGCGATGCTGGAGAGCGTGGCGTTTGAATATGCCTATTATTTGGGGATCATGGGTGATTTGCTGCCTGATCAATCTTTTTATGAAGCCCGGGCAATGGGCGGTGGCGCTAAAAGTGGGGTGTGGAACCAGATCAAGGCGGATGTGTTAAATGTTTCCTACCGCCGCTTGCAAGGTAATGAGTTTGGGACCTGGGGTGCGGCCATGATTGCAGGCAAAGCCGCTGGCCTGATTGACGACCTCTCACAACACGCGGAAGCGCATGTTAAGGTGTCTAATGAAGGTTTTCAGCCCAATGCAGATCGTCATTTGCAATACCAAAGTTTGTTGGAACGGTACCTTGCCATGGAAGAAATGCTGGATGATTTCTTTCGTCGATTGTGATTAATTATTATCAGAGTAAGGAGTAGTGTGTGAATAAGAAAATTAGATTATGTATGGTCGGCGCTGGTCGGGTGGGAAAAAATCACTCCCGTGCCATTACGCGTCATGTCCCAGGGGCTGAGATTGTGGCGCTGGTTGACCCAGCAGTGAGTGTTCGCAATACAACCGGGGATGAGTTTGGCATTGAACACCGATTTGATACGCTTGAACAGGCCGTCAACTCGGTTGATTTTGATGCCACAGTCATCACCACCCCCACGTTTACGCATAAACAACTCGCCACGGAGTCAGCCCATTACGGAAAGCATGTTTTCTTAGAAAAACCCATGGCGCTTAACCTGCAAGAATGCGATCAGATCATTCATGCTTGCGAGGTGAATGGTGTGCTTCTGCAGTTAGGCTTCATGCGCCGTTTTGAACCTGAGTTTGTTGAAGCGGCAAAACGAATTGAACACGGCGAAATTGGTGTGCCGATGATGGTTAAATCGCTGACCCACGGGCCTGGATTACCGCCTGAATGGGCCAGGGACCTGACGCGCTCAAACGGCATGCTGGCTGAAGTCAACAGCCACGATTGGGATGCTACCCGCTGGCTGATGCGCTCAAATTATGAGCGGGTTTATGCAGAGGTGGCCAATTTTAAGGGTGAGCGTTTTCATGTTGAAACCCCCAATTTCTATGACAATGTACTGGTGAGCATACGCTTTGAAAGCGGCGGCCTGGGGACCTTTTCAGGCATTTGTCCGTGTGAATATGGCTATGATGCCAGAATGGAAATTGTTGGCGACCGTGGCATCATGCAGATTGGTGAGATGAAGGGCCAATCTGTGCTGGTGTGTACCAATCGAGACCAGGGTTTAATCAGCCCCATTTACCGCACCTGGCCGCAAAGGTTTGCATGGGGATACATTTACGAGCTTGAACACTTCGTAGAATGCATCCTAACAGATACCCAACCAAAGGTATCAGGTGAAGATGGTCGCTGGGCGGTTGCGGGTGTGTTGGCGGGAACCCGGTCTTTTCAGCAGGAACGTCCTGTTTACCTGAAAGAAATTCTTTAACTAAACATGAAGAGAGATGATGATGAAAGCAGCAGTTTATCACGGCCCCCAAGATATTCGGGTTGAGGAGGTGCCGAATCCTCAGCCTGGAGACCGAGAATTGGTGATTAAAGTTCACAGTGCCAGCGTGTGCGGCACGGATTTGCGCATCTATCATGGCCAGCACCGCATGTATGCACCAGGTGTTACGCGCATTCCGGGCCACGAGGTTGCCGGTACCATTGCTGAGGTTGGCCAAGACGTGACAGGTTTTAGGGTTGGACAAAAGGTGTTTATTGCGCCTAATATGGGCTGCGGCCACTGTGAGCAGTGCATCAGCGGAAAAAATAACCTGTGCAAGAATTATGACGCCCTGGGCGTGACCATCGATGGCGGATTTGCTGAATTTATGCTGGTACCTGAGAAAGCTGTTAGCCAGGGTAATGTTATCCCGATTGATGACGAGGTTGATTTTGCAGTGGCAGCTTTGCTGGAACCTTTTGCCTGTGTACTGCGCGGACAAAACGCGCTGCATATTGAGCCGGGCGAGATCGTGCTGATTGTTGGGGCGGGGCCGATTGGCGTGATGCACACCAAGCTTGCCATTGCCAGGGGTGCTGGGATGGTGATTGTCAGTGAACCGGTTGCATTCAGAGCGGAACAAGCAAAATTAGCCGGCGCACATTTCACCCTTAACCCCGTTGAGCAGGACCTGGAGGCTGAACTGATGAAGCTCACGGATGGTCATGGTGCGGATGTCATCATTACTGCTGCACCGGTTCATGTTGCGCAGGAGGCAGCCCTCGAGATGGCTGCCATTGGCGGCAGAATTAATTTCTTCGGCGGTCTGCCCAAGGATAATCCGACCATCAATTTCAATTCCAACTTAGTTCATTACAAAGAGCTGGTGGTTACGGGAACGACCGCGTGCAGTACTGCGGATTGCTGGCAGGCTTCTCAGCTGGTCAATCGTGGGCTGGTAGACCTGAGTGACCTCGTCAGCCAGAGGTACCCCATTGATCAGGCCAAACAAGCGTTTGAAGCTGCGGAAAATCGCACATCATTAAAAATTGTCATTGAGCTATAACAAAACTTCATTCGGCTGTTCTGTTTGAGTAAGATGGACGGTCGAGCATCACTTACACTGGAGTATTCATGTCAAATCAACCCTTTATATTTACACTACCTTTTCCGGGGTACCAACCCTCGCTATTTGATCATCACATCGTGCGGCGGTTGTCTGACCTGAAAGGTCAGTTCTATAACGAGGCGGCATATGAGGCTATGTTAGCTGCCGACAATACCGTTTTGTACGAGGTGTATGAAATCAAGCGGCCTGAGGTTGAAGGAGAATTGCTTTCAGGTATTTCAATTGTGCACCCGGGAAAAGTGGGGGAAGAATTTTTTATGACCAAGGGCCATTTTCACACTGTGCTCGACACTGCAGAACTTTATTACTGCCTAAATGGTGAGGGCTTCATGGTGATGGAAACGCCCGAAGGCGACATAGCCATAGAAGCGTTATCACCCGGTAAGGTATTATATGTGCCCCCACGCTGGGCACACCGGTCTGTGTGCACATCTCGACAGGAGGATTTGATCACCTTTTTTGTTTATCCTGGAAATGCCGGGCACAACTATGGCACGATTGAGGAAAAAGGGTTCCGCAAGCTGGTAGTTGAGAAAGAAAACGGGATTGAATTTATCGATAATCCCAATTTCAAGGAAGAAGCGTAACAGTGAAACCATTATCAGCATGCCGTGTGTTTGTTTCAGCCAATTCGTTTGGCAAATTTAACCCAGCTTTAAAAATGGAACTGGAAGACCTGGTGGGTGAGGTGGTTTATAACCGGACAGGCAAGCCCCTAGCTTCAGACCAGGTAAGGCAGATGCTCCCCGGGATGGATGGTTTTATCGCTGGACTGGATCAGATTGATGAGCACGCCCTGCAAGAGGCTGACTCCCTCAAGGTTATTGCCCGGTATGGTGT
>JBLRWR010000179.1:0-3677 GCA_047921135.1 Candidatus Brevefilum sp. | reverse complement strand
TATTACCTCCACGGGGACCATGGCCCCGGTTTTAGCACCTGCACCTCGATGGTGTTGAAAGGGCTTTTGTGTTGATTATTAACCAAAAAACGACCCTTGTGCAGAGTCGTTTTATTACCCCCACGGGGACCATGGCCCCGGTTTTAGCACCTGCACCTCGATGGTGTTGAAAGGGCTTTTGTGTTAATTGTTAACCAAAAAACGACCCTTGTGCAGAGTCGTTCTGGTGCCCCCACGGGGATTCGAACCCCGGTTTTAGCCTTGAAAGGGCTACGTCCTGGTCCCCTAGACGATGGGGGCGCTTGATTAAGCGAATGAAATTCTACCATTCAATCAAAAACCGGTCAAGCATGAATTTCCAGGCCAAGCGTGGCCAATTAACCCTCATACGCCTAACCATCCACCGGGTTGAGGACCTCCGGTTGGTCATTCTCCGGTGAATTGACCGCCCTGGAGACCGGGAAGCATTTCATTTCTTCCGCCGGGTAAGGCGTCAGTAACCCCCGCAGGACATCCTGATCAGCATCGGGTTGCAGCCAATCCCAACGGGCTGCTTCACCCAGCATAACCGGCATGCGGTTGTGATAATCCCGTACCAGATCATTCGGCTCACAGGTCAGGATCGTGCAGGTGTGCAATTCTCCGCCCTCCGGGAATTCCTTGTGCTCATACAGGCCGGCAAAAGTGAATGGATGGTCGTTTTGCAGCTTGAACAAGTAGGGTACCTTGGGTCCGCCTTTATCTGCTGCATGCCACTCAAAAAAGCCATCCGCCAGGATAAGGCAGCGGCGGTATTTGAATGCGGCCCTAAAGGAGGGTTTTTCATGGGCAGTCTCAGAGCGGGCGTTGATCAAGCGGTTGCCGATCTTGATATCATCCGCCCAAAACGGCACCAGACCCCACCGATAGAGCTCGATCGAGCGCTCGATCGGATCTTTGACAATTGGAACAGGTTGTGAGGGGGCGATATTATACCGCGGCTGTACCACGTGTAGAAATGGCCCCAGGTCAAGCAGGGTTTGCAGTTCGCCCGGGTCAACCGTTAATGTAAATCGTCCGCACATCGGTTCTCCTTTTCGTCAACCAATCCAACCATTCAATACGATTCTAACATATGTGAAAGAACTATCGGTGCTGACCAGGTGACCAAAGTAAGTTCTCTACCCAGCGATTCCCTCTTGCAATAATAAAACATTTGTTCTATACTGAAAGCATGGATGCATTTGAGAAAATTAAACTGACTGCATTGAATGCGTCGTTTGAAGGCGCTGAGGATGTAAATCCTCCCCACAGGAGTCTGGAATGCCCACGAGAACTAGAACATCTCAAAGCACAGTTCCCCGTGACCCGGGCGCATCTGCCGGGCGGCCAGACCATCCCGCTCCTCAAAACCATGCAGACTTCCGTCTGCGAGCGTGATTGCAATTACTGCTGCTTCCGCTCGGATAGGGACACCCCTCGTGCCAGCCTGACACCTGATGAACTCGCATTGGCAGTTGTCAGGCTCACCCGGGCAGGCATTGCCAAGGGATTGTTCCTTAGCTCGGGTCTGACCGGCGGCGGCGTGCGAACTCAAGACAGGCTCATTGCCACCGCTGAGATACTGCGTTTTAAGTACCACTACCGTGAATATATTCACCTCAAAATCATGCCTGGTGCTGAAAAAGACCAGGTCTTTCGTGCCATGCAGCTGGCAGATCGGGTTTCAATCAACCTGGAAGGACCCAATGAAATCAGCCTGGATCGTTTGGCACCTCGCAAAGCCTTCTTCAAAGAGCTGCTCACGCCCCTGCAGATGATCGAGGATATTCGTCGCTCACAACCGCCCCACCTGGCATGGAAGCAGTCCTGGCCGTCGAGCTGCACCCAATTCGTCGTCGGTGCAGTCGGTGAAACGGACCTGGACCTACTGCAAACCACCGCACAGTTGCGCCAAAACTTTAATATTTCCCGGGCGTATTTTTCAAATTTTTCGCCTGTGGTCAATACGCCCTTTGAGCACCTCCCCCCAACCAACCCCTGGCGGCAGCACCGCCTGTACCAGGCATTTTTCCTCTTGCGCGATTATCAATTTGACTTCGAAGAACTCCCTTTCACCCCTACAGGCAACCTGAACATCGAGAAGGACCCCAAACTCCTTTGGGCGGAAGGGAATCTTTATCATCAGCCCATTGAGATCAATACCACTGACTATACCCAACTCATTAAAATCCCCGGTATCGGCCCGATTAGCGCAAAAAAGATCCTCCAAGCCCGCACTTATGGTATCATTCGAGATATTAAAGCGCTCCAGCAGATGGGCGTTATCACCAAGCGCGCAGCCAAATTCATCCTGCTGGATGGTCACCGCCCACCCTATCAAGCAGCCTTGTTCCCATGAGCCCCTCAAAACACGCCGTGGATCACTTCATCGCCGAACCAGTCGATGTTCGCTTTAACGTACCGCCGGCTTTTATTAAAAAACCGCCCTGCCCAGATGGGTTTTCCTGGCAGGGTCAGTCCTTCACCATAACCGCCTGCCTGGCTGCCTGGGTAGATTTTTCACGCCGAGGCCGGATGGCAAAAAACATGCAACCTCAACATATCCAGGCTGCCAAACAGCGCGGCTCTTGGGGCGTAGGCAGATATTACTTTGATGTCCAAACCCAAAATATGCGCTGCTTCCGCCTTTATTACGATCGTGCACCAGCCGACGCAACAGACCGGACGGGCACCTGGGTTTTACTGGCAGAATTGACAACAATTGAGGATTAACATGGCGAAACACATTAAATTTATCCTATTCACTACCTTATTTTTGATCCTATTTACGGGTGGCCTAATTTTCGGTGCCCTGAGTCCTGCCCGCCCAGCACACGGACAGGAAACCTACACCTACCATTTCCCACTGTGGGTCAATCAGGACCCCAGCCCTGTTTCAACCAGCTATTATATAACCACCCTCAATAACGAATTTCTGTTTAATTTGGGTTGCCAACAAGGTACACATGACAAAAATACAGCCAAAGCTCAAAACAGCGTGGCCGTGCTCGCCTTTGGTTACCCCCGGTGTTTTGATGGCGGCGGCTACGGCGCCAATCTCTTCGGATACGGCCCCGCATCCACCAGCGACGTGAGCAATGCAGTCAAACAATTCGCTCTCGGCTATTATGCCTGCACCGGGTCGGATGATCAATCCAACCTCGTGATTGGCGTGGGGACCAGCAATTACCGCGGCCCAAGTGACCCCTGTAACACCACTGCTAAAAACACAGCCCATGGCGCCGCCTGGTCCGGGATGGTACGGGACCTCAATCAATGGGCGCTTTCCCAGGGCATCTTCCACCAGGTGCAGATCTACGGTGCCAATGACATCGAGGTTGGATGGAACTCACCGGCCTGGTCAAGGGCCTGGGTAACAGGCTTTGACCAGGTCAGCGGGAATTTTATGCTCCATTTTGGCGATGCGGCCGGCTGTCCTTATGAAGACAATCCTCACTGGAGCTGCGGTTCCTACCCTTACAACGAATGGACGGTGGAAGATGTGTGGTTTGTGTCTTATGGCTCACCATCCGCCCTGCCCCTCCCGTTGATCTACCTGACCAACGGCGTGCACGCCAAACAATGGGCTTACCTCAGTCAATACAGCTTATCTGAGCATGGCTACCGGATGAATTTCACCGGTGTGTTCACCCAAT
>JBLRWR010000178.1:0-3699 GCA_047921135.1 Candidatus Brevefilum sp. | reverse complement strand
CCCTTGGCGATCAATGCGGACAGCAATTGTCCGCCGAAGCCCTGCCCCTGGTACTGCGGCGCCACCCCGATGATCACCAGGTAGAGATAATCACGCCCGCGCATGTGGGCTCTTCGGTCCTGATCCGTAGGCCTGAAGGACACAGCCATCCTTTTGGAGACCTCCAGCCCCATCTGCAAGCCCGTGAAGAACGCACCGCTAAATATCAGCCGGGGCAGCGTCATATCGGCATATTTTCCCGGCACCCAGGCCGCCACCCCTTCCAGTTGCGGTGATGGCGCCACCACCTGGCCATATTTCAGGCTGTACTGCACAGGGCTGGCAAAGAACGCATGCCGCTGTTCAAGCGTGGCATCTGCGAAGATGGCGTTGAAGACCGGGTCCTCCTGAAAAGCAGCCGTCAGCATCTGGCTTGCTCTGGCAATATCGTGTTTATTTAATCCGTATAAGCTATCCAATTCAACTCCTTTATGATCGCTTGCGGATTATTGCAACGTGTAATTAAGTATCTAAAAGGGCGCATCCGCCGTCAAACCTCACCCCTGCGCATCGCTGTTTGCCTGTCTCACCAGCACGGTTTGAGTCGGGTAGGGCAAAT
Organism: Candidatus Brevefilum sp.; assembly: GCA_047921135.1. GTDB lineage: Bacteria > Chloroflexota > Anaerolineae > Anaerolineales > Anaerolineaceae > Brevifilum. The sequence continues at coordinate 3,101 of JBLRWR010000178.1, read as the reverse complement.
CGATGTTGTGCTCCAGCGAAGCGTGGTTAATGGCCTTCACCACTGCCGTATGCACCTTTAATGGGCTGTTCTCTTTCTGGTTCACCCAGTAGAAGGCCGTCAGCGAAAGCGCTGTCTCGCCCAAATTCATCACCTGGATCATCGGTTCGGGTTCAGCTTCCACCCCCGCCACGGCTTTGATCGCCGCCAAAAAGACCTCAATGGCGCGGTCCACATCCTCTTCATAGCCCAATCCAATCCCTATCGAACGCCGCCGGAGGCGTGAGGTCGTCAGGTTGATGATCGGGTTCTCAAAGACTTTATTGTTGGGGATAATGACCACATCGCCATCCAGCGTTTGGATCTCCGTATCTCGGATATTGATCATCTTCACCGTCCCGCTGTGTCCGGAGACCTGCACAAAATCCCCGATCTTGAACGGCTGCCGGTGCAGCAAGATCAAACCGGAAATCAGGTTTTTAGCGATATCCTGCAGCGCAAAGCCGATGGTGAACCCGGCGATGCCCAGGCCGGCGATGAACCCGGTCACATTAAAATCCACCTGATCCAGTGCGATGATCGTACCGATGACAATCACCGTCCAGCGTGAAATCTGCCCAATCAGCGTAACCACTTCCTCGGCCTCAATCCGCTTGGCAGCCGCCCGCTTGACGCCTTTAGCCACATACCCTGCAGCGACCAACGAGAGGATAAAGATCACAATCCCCGCGATCAGTTTGGGCAAGAACAAGACCAAAGATGCCAACCAGTCCTGGAATGCCGCCTCAAAATTCATGGTCTTTTCCTTTCATGGGTAAGTGTATAAAATCATCCTCATACATCATAATAGCATTGGTCCCAGAAGGCAATCTTCAACCATCTGGCGACGAATTCAAATTATTAATCAAATCTGTCGGGGTAATGCCTGCAGCACCTCCCCTGAGAATCCTAGGTCCTGTCCATTGGAGCTGGATGTCTTGATTTTATAATAGCAAAAAATAACCTGTCTGTTTAACCGCCAAATAAACCCATCAATCAAACAGATCCCGCCTGGTCTTCTGACCCTCTCTCGGTTCGGGGTACGCCTGCATGAAGGTGTCATGATGCCCGCCAAACAGCTTTGTGATCAGCCCTCTGAAGCCCTTGTCCATATCCGCTCCGCCCTGGCTGGCATGGCAGGCCGTGGCCGCTTTACGAACGTCTCTGACCGAGCGATAATCAATCTTCACATGGGTGGGAAATTCCACTTCGGCAATCGAGACCAGGTCAATATCCTTGTTTCGTCCAAAGCGGTGAGGGTCCTGCCCGATCAGGCGCAGTACCCACACAACCGCTCGTAAAAATGTCTTGGAGATGGTGTGATAGTACAGTTTTTCAGGCTGAAATGGCGCCAGGCCCTCCGGGTCAGAAAAATTCGTCGCGCCAGCCAGGCGAAAGGCTTTCACCGTCGCCTCGTGGATGGCAATGTGGTCCGGGTGGCGGTATCCGCCGATGGGGTCGAAGGTGATGACCACTTCCGGTTTAATCACCCGGATCAGGTGTGCCACCTCCTCAGCGACTTGCTCAACTGGCTGGGCAGCCAGGGCTTTGGGGTGCTGATTGGCCTCAGCGCCGGGCATGCCGGAATCGCGATAATTTAAAAAGTGTAACCGGTCAATGCCCAAAATCTCAGCTGCACAGCGCAGTTCCTGGGTGCGCAAGCAGGCTGCGCTGCGGATGCGCTCCTTATATTCGGGGTCGATATCACCCAGCTCCCCGCGGGTGGCACAGACCAGGTGCACATCTACATCTTTCCGGGCGTAGAGCGCCAACGTCCCGCCCATGCCGAAGGTCTCGTCATCGGGGTGCGCCAGGACGGCGAGCAAAGTCTTGTGGTGGGGTTCAGGCGTTTGGCTCATGTTCTCTTCCTCTTTTAGGTCACTTAGCTGATAAACATAATCTTACTACCACTTTAACCCTTTGAAGATAGCCTGTCCAAGGTCAATACCAGTTCAACGGACTATCAGTCGGTGAACAGCGCGGCCACAGGTCCATCGACGTCCAGAAAGGGCGCCAGCTCACCCCAGGGGATCAGCACATATTGCGGTCCAGCAGCATAGGGCCCCACTTCGTACACGTCAAAATTAAGGCGCAATCCCTCTGGCAAAAGGTTCCAGTTCGCTCGTGAAGCCAAAACCGAGGCCGCAACGCCAGGTGTATAGCCCAGATCGCGGGAGACCAAGTCGGGTTCAACCCAGGCGAGGAGCAAATCCAGCGGGTCCGCCTCCGGCAAAAACAGGTCCGCCAAGGTGAGGAACCGCCCTTGTTCCAGGCTGTAATTTAGCGCTTGTGACGATGGAAAGGGGTGCGCCGAAATGGCGATATAGGTCTCAAACCGCAGGTAAACGCTCACCAACCCATCCCCGGCCAAAGCCAGGTCGTAATCGACGGCCAATGTGCTGGTGGCTAAGTCTCCCTGGCCCGAATCGGTCTTGGGGATATCTTCAAGGAAGGCCGTGATGACCCCATTGACACGCCGGTCAATCTCGGGGTTGAACCCGGCGGCAATTACCGCATCCCCCTCGACATGGGGCCAGCGGGCATCAATCTCATAGGGCGGATCGTCTGATTCCTCAAAGTAAACCTGCTCAGCAATTTCCCACACCGGAGAATTTTCTCCCGCTGGCGCGCTTTGGTGCGGCGATTCTGTCAGGCCTGGTTGAGCTGTGGTCGGGTCAGCGGATTGCAAAGGCGCAGAACAGGCCGCCAGTAAGCTCAATAACAACATCCAACCCAAAATCCGAAACTTTCTCATCAATAATACCTCCTGATGGCGCTTGGTTAACACATCCTCAGTTTTAAGACAGATGCCTGGCATGGGGGGGACATGCCAGGCAATCTCAGGGAGGAAACCACCATGTCCATCGTCCAGAACGGGATGCGTCCTGTCAACTTCTTGGTGGAAGACACATGAAATACGAGTAAATAGGGTGTGTCTTTGGATAATACTATACTGGATTAACACCCCGGGCACATTAATCGTGAATTAGAGTTTACTAATTTTATCTTATTTGTAAGATTTCGGGTTTTCCGATGGCGGGCCGGCTTTGAACAGTTTTTCCCACTGCGCCACCTCATCCTCG
>JBLRWR010000177.1:0-3751 GCA_047921135.1 Candidatus Brevefilum sp. | reverse complement strand
TGATCATCTGGCTAATGTGGAAGCCGCACGCGCCTTTGGCATGCATGCGGTGCATTTCATCAACCATTATCAGGCGATTAAGATGGTGCGCGGCTACCTGGATGGGAGGTATACCTGATGCTCTACCTGGTCGGAACCCCCATAGGTAACTTGGGCGATATTTCCTTGCGGGCGCTGGAAGTGCTGCGCTCGGTTGACTTGATCGCCAGCGAAGATACGCGCAAGACCTCGATATTATTACTGCATTACGACATCCACAAACCGCAAAAAAGCTATCATGCCTTCAATGAGCAGAAGGTGGTGCCTAAATTAATCGAGTTGCTGCTGGAAGGACAATCGATTGCGGTGGTCACCAGTGCGGGGACACCAGGCATCTCTGACCCGGGATATTCACTGGTACAGGCTGCGCTGGCACACGAAATCCCGGTCACGGCCATCCCGGGGCCTTCAGCTCTGGTGCTGGCGCTGACATTATCCGGGTTGCCTGCGCATAGTTTTATCTATAAGGGTTTTGCTCCCCGCAAAGCTGGGCCGCGCCGCCGATTCTTGGGTGCGGAGGCAGATTCCCCGCATACGCTGATTTTCTATGAAAGCCCCCACAGGATCCAGGCTTTTTTGGCGGATGCCTTGGCTGTCTTGGGGGATCGCCAGGCGGCATTGGCGAACGACCTGACCAAGAAATTTGAAGCAGTCCAGCGTGGCACATTGAGCGAGCTTTTAGGCTCACTGGAACAAGAGGCACCGCGCGGCGAATACACCGTGGTGATCGAAGGCGTCCGACGGTAAAGTGCTCAGAATTTGAAAGGTGAGAGATTGGTATCGTCGTCAAAAACATCCACCCCTTCGGCACGTTTTAGCCCATTCACGACCCAGTAGGTGACCGGTGTGACGACGATTTCGACCAGCAGTTTAAAGATATAATTGGTGATGGTCAGGCTCCAAAACAGGCTCCAGGGGAACACCCCCAGGGCTGTGGCAATAAAAATGAAGGAAAAGGTATCAAAGGCCTGGCCAATGATGCTGCTGCCGATGGTGCGGGTCCACAAAAGTTTGCCTTTGGTGAGCACCTTCATTAAGGCCATCAGGATCGCATTTGAAAATGAACCAGCCAGAAACCCGGCCAGGCTGGCGACCACGATCGCACCGGAACTCATGCTGCCCAGGATCTGATCGTAGCTCGCCTGGCCCACACTGGCTTGCCAGGTGGCTTCGCCGGGGAGCACCTGCACCAGCCAGAACACCAGGGCACTGAAGGCCAGGGTACCGAACCCGATCCAGATGATGCGGCGGGAGCGTTTGTAACCATAAACCTCGGTCAGGACGTCGCCGACGATGTAGCTAATCGGGAAGAGGACCGTGCCAGCATCAAAGCTCAGGGGCAGGTTCCCCAAACTGATGCCCCAATCGATGATCTTCGCGGATGAGGCAATGTTGCTGAGGACCAGCACCAGGACGAAGATCACCATGAGTACATCTACATATTTGAAGGTTTGTTGTTTGGCTTGTTGGCTTGTATCGGTCATGGTTTTCTCCGTGATAGCTGACAAAGAAAGTATACCTTGATATGCACCATTTTTTTATCCCCCCAGACTCTATCCATGGACAAGAGGTCACTTTCCCCCACCCGCTTGCGCACCAGATCTGGCATGTGTTGCGGCTGCGTGAGGGTGATCGTGTCGCTGTGCTGGATAACAGCGGGAAGAGGTTCACGGTTGTTTTAGGGGACACCGGGGGTGAGCAGGTATTGACAGGTCAAATTTTAAGGGCTGATACAGTAACCTCGGAACCACACACTCACCTGGCGCTGTATTTTGGGCTGTCCAGCCGTGAAAAGGTGGAATGGATTTTACAAAAAGGCACCGAAATCGGCGTTTCGGCCTTTTGTCCCTTTATTTCCTCGCGGACACTGGTAACCAGCCCTGATTTTTCTACTAAAAAGCTGGCACGTTGGGAGCGTATCATTCAAGAAGCGGCAGAGCAATCCGGAAGGGGCAGGCTGCCTGCCCTTAATGCGCCCGAAAATTTGCTGAAATGTATTCTTATGGCACAAAGCGAGTATGACTTATGCCTGATGGCCTGGGAGGGTGCAAGCAGGGATGATTTCAAGCTGGGTGAATTGCGACCCCGTTTTGGCAGGGATTCGATAGCCTTGTTTGTCGGCCCTGAAGGCGGCTTTTCTGCGGAGGAGGTGGATGCGGCCATGGAGGCGGGTGTTCAGATTGTTTCTTTGGGTGCGCGCATCCTGCGGATGGAAACGGCTGCCCTGGTGTTTCCCGCCCTGGTATTGCATGAATTGGAGACGCGTTAATCCAGCGCTTTCATGTTATGATTTGGTAACTAATATTATTAATTTGGGTTATAAGTAACAACTACCTCATGAACAGGAAAACACATTGAACCGAATTTGCATGATTGTCAACCCGGCTGCTGGTAAAGGCGCAGCAAAAAAAGCCATGCCCGAAATAGAAGCCATTTTGGATCGATTAGGCCTGGACTATGACGTCAAATACACACAGCATCCTGGCCACGGTATTCAATTGGCACAAGAAGCTTGTGCAGGTGAATATCCAGTCCTGGTGGCCGTGGGCGGGGATGGCACGGCGAACGAGGTCATCAATGGAATGATGCGCGCGGCACAAGAGACTGCAGATATTCCCAGCCTGGCGGTCTTGCCAGTGGGTAGGGGAAATGATTTTTCATATGGGATGGGTCTGCCACAAGAACTTGAAGCGGCTTGCCAGTTGCTGGCAAATGGTCAATCACGTCAAATTGATATCGGGCTGGTCAAAGGCGGACACTATCCTGATGGCCGTTATTTTGGGAACGGCATTGGGATCGGGTTTGATACCGTGGTCGGATTTGAGGCAGCTAAGCTCCCGCCTTTTATCAGCGGGGTGCCCGGGTATTTGATCGCGGCATTAAAGACGATCTTTTTGTTCTTTAACGCCCCAAATCTGCAACTGGATATTGACGGCGAAGTGCTGGAACAGCCCTGTATATTGGTATCCATGATGAACGGCCGCAGGATGGGCGGTTCATTTATGTTTGCCCCCGAGTCACAATCGGACGATGGCATTCTGAACCTGTGCATCGCCGGCGAGGTCTCACGGCTGCAGATCCTGGGATTATTTCCAAAGGTTATGTCGGGTACCCAGGAATCTCACCCGGCCATCAAGATGCCGACGGCCAGGTCCATTAAAATTAAAGCGCTGAGCGGCACGCTGCCTGTTCATGCGGATGGCGAGACGATTTGTGTGGCCGGGCATGAACTGGAAGTGGATGTGGTGCCCCAGGCTCTGCGATTGGTATGCCCATGAAAAAAATCCTCACCTGGCTGGTGAATTCGATCATTTATCTCATTTTACACATCCTGTTGAAGATTGAGGTTACTGATCTTGACCAGGTGCCCATGCACGGACCGCTGATTGTGGTTGGCAACCACGTCAATTTCCTGGATGCGCCAGTGGTGATCACCCTGTTGTCACCACGGCCTATCACCGGGTTGGTCAAACGGGAAACTTGGGACAAACCCGTGATGGCATTTTTATTTAACCTGTGGGGTGGGATTCCCATTGATCGCGGGGTGGCAGATTTTAACGCCTTTAAAGCAGCCAAAACTGCACTGCTGGAAGAAAATAAGATCCTGGCAGTAGCACCCGAAGGTACGCGCTCGGAGGATGGGCGCCTGATCCGTGGGAAACCCGGCATCGCTATCCTGGCCAGCCAAACGGGTGTGCCCATCCTGCTAATG
>JBLRWR010000176.1:0-3783 GCA_047921135.1 Candidatus Brevefilum sp. | reverse complement strand
TTATTATCTACTTTATATTAATGCGTAGGGGCAACCCTTCGCGAAGCACTCTTTGAGCCGTGGTTGCCCTGGGCGGACACGGAGGTCCGCCCCTACGATCAAATTTGTTTAGAGGAAATTCCCATTTTCAACACCCTCTTTTTCACATCCCAAGCAAAAGACGCTGAGGGATTCTCTTGAAAGGCTTTCTCACCATACCGCCTCAAGTATCGCATTAGAACAAAACTTATTGCCCACAGCCGTCAAAAACCGTTACAATATAGGCATTATGCCCAGTGAATCCCCGCAACTGCCCCTGGACCAGATTCTGGTCGGCGACTGCCGCCAAATCCTGCCCGGACTGCCTGAAAACTCGATCGACCTGATCTTTGCCGACCCGCCCTACAACCTACAGCTTGAAGGCGAACTGTGGCGCCCGGACCAGACCCGGGTTGACCCGGTTGACGAGGATTGGGACCAGTTTGATAACTTCGCCCAGTACGACCGCTTCACCCGCGAGTGGCTGTCCGCCTGCCGGCGGGTCCTCAAGCCCTCCGGCGCGCTGTGGGTGATCGGCTCTTATCACAACATCTACCGGGTGGGGGCTATCCTCCAAAACCTGGATTATTGGATTCTCAACGATGTGGTATGGGTCAAAACCAACCCGATGCCCAACTTCCAGGGCATGCGCTTCACCAATGCCCACGAGACCCTCCTGTGGGCTAAAAAGGAAAAAGATCAAAAATACACCTTTAATTACCACGCCATGAAGGCCTTAAATGATGACCTGCAAATGCGCAGCGATTGGGAAATCCCCATTTGTACCGGCGGGGAACGCCAAAAAACATCCAACGGCGAAAAAGCCCATCCCACCCAAAAACCGGAAGCCCTGCTCTACCGGGTGATCTTGGCCAGCTCGAACCCGGGTGATGTCGTGCTGGACCCCTTCTTCGGGACGGGGACCACGGGCGCCGTCGCCAAACAGCTCCACCGGCACTACATCGGGGTCGAAATCGACGCCGCCTATGCCCAATTGGCCGCTGAACGCATCCGGGCGATCACCCCATCACCCTTTGATCCGCAAATCTTCAATTCGCCCAACCCGCGTCGCGAAAAACGGATCCCCTTCGGAAATCTGCTTGAAAATGGCCTGCTGAAACCCGGCCAAACGCTCTACTTTGGCGCCGAAGGGGAACTGAGCGCAGACGTGCTGGCGGATGGTAAACTTATGTTCCAGGATCAGCGCGGCTCGATTCACCAAATTGCCCGGCTGATCCGGAAGGCGCCCAGCAATGGCTGGCAGGTGTGGTTTTTCTTCAACCCTGAAAGCGGCCAGCGCGAGCCCATTGACAACCTGCGCAAACAATTGCGCGATGAAACACAAACTTAATTTAAGCCGGTGAGCCTGGGCCAAGACCCTGCACACCGGACCCAAACTGCAAAGGACACCAACGATATGACCCCAACCAACCCCTTTACCCAATCTCCCTGGCGCCTGGAAGACCTGTTCACCGGGTTTGATGATCCCCACTATGAGGCCGCCTTCGAACACATCAGATCAGGCGCAGAAAATTTCCAGGCCTACCGGGAACAACTCACCCCCGAGATCAGCGAGGCGCTGTTCACCAGCATCATCACCGAATTTGAGCATTTCTACCGCCTGATGAGCCGGCTGAACGGCTTCGCACAGCTCGCCTTCGCCGCGGACACCCAGAATCAGAAAGCCCAGGCAGAAGTTGCCCGGGTGGATCAGTTCCAGGCTGAGATGAGCAATAAAACCATCTTCTTCAACCTGTGGTGGAAGGCGCTCGATGACGAAAATGCCGCCCGCCTGCTCGAGGCGTCTGGCGATTACCGCTACTGGCTGGTCGCCATGCGCAATTTCAAGGACTTCACCCTGTCCGAACCTGAGGAAAAGATCATCAACATCAAGGATGTGACCGGCGTTTCTGCCCTCAACATGCTCTACGACTCGATCACCAACCGCTACACCTTCGAGATCGAGCACGATGGCGAGGTTAAAACGCTGACCCGCGGCGAGCTGATGTCCCTGGTCCGGGAGACCGACCCAGACTTGCGGGCGCAGGCCTATCAAAGCTTGTTCAAGGTCTACGAAGCGGATGCCCCCATCCTGGGACAGATCTACCAGGCCATCGTCCGCGATTGGCGCAATGAAAACCTCGACCTGCGCGGTTTCAAAAAGCCGATCGCCGTGCGCAACCTGGTCAACGATCTGCCCGACCCGGTCATCGAGACCTTGCTGGAGGTCACCCGCCAGAACACCCATCATTTTCAGCGCTTTTTCAGGCTCAAAGCCAAACGCCTGGGCATGGATAAGCTGCGCCGCTATGATATTTATGCCCCGGTAGAAAAATCTAATAAAAAATATGACTTCAACCAGGCCGCCGAGATCGTGTTGGAATCCTTCTATGAGTTTGACCCCCGGTTTGCGGACCTGGCCAGGGAGATCTTTGAGCGCGGCCATATCGACAGCGAGGTGCGCAAAGGCAAGATGAGCGGCGCCTTTTGCGCCACGATCACACCTGACCTGGCGCCCTGGGTGCTGCTCAATTACCAGGGCAAAGCAGATGATGTGGCCACCATGGCCCATGAGCTGGGGCATGGCATCCACGCCCTGATGGCCCGGGAGCACACTGCCTTTACCCAGCATGCCTGCCTGCCCCTGGCGGAAACGGCCTCCACCTTTGGCGAGATGATGCTGATCGACAAGCTCCTGGCCCAGGAGAGCGATCCTGCCGTGCGGCGCGACTTGCTCTTCCGCCAGATGGACGATGCCTTTGCCACCATCCTGCGCCAGAACTACTTCGCCATGTTCGAGAAGGAAGCCCACGAGATGATCGCCAAGGGCGCCCAGGTGGATGAGCTGGCGGAGGCCTACCTGCAAAACCTGAAGAGCGAATTCAGCGATGCGGTCGAGATCGCCGACGAATTCCGCTGGGAGTGGATCATGATCCCGCACATCTACGGCGTGCCATTTTACGTGTATGCCTACGCCTTCGGTCAGCTGCTGGTGCTGTCGCTCTACAAGCAGTACCAGGCGGAGGGCGAAGCCTTCAAGCCGCGCTATATGGACATCCTGTCCGCGGGCGGCTCGGTCGCCCCGGTGGAACTGCTGGCCAGGGCCGGCATCGACGTGACCCGGGCCGAGTTCTGGCAGGGCGGCTACGACGTGATCGCCGAGATGGTGACAACCCTGGAGGGGCTGGGGTAAAGGCCATAATCAAATAATGAATCCTAAGCCTGGCACCCACAGATGCCAGGCTTTTTTTATTGGCACATCATCCCTGGATCATCCCAAAAAGGGCTGGAAAATCTGCCCGCGTTACCCGGGAAAATCAATTACAATTACATCCATAACGCAATTGAGGAGTAAAACCTAATGACTGACTCGATCATTCGCGACCTGGGCGAAGGTCTGATCATACGCCATTCCACAGCCAAAGATGCAGAAGCGCTGGCGCTATTCAATAAGGAGATCCACGGCGAGGACGAGTGGGACGCCAGGGGTTTAATCGAATGGACGCTGGACCTGATCAGCGGCGAGGGGCCGACCTTCGATGTGGGCGACTTCACCATCGTCGAGAATACCCGCACAGGCGAGATCGTGTCCTCCTGCTGCCTGATCTCCCAAACCTGGTCGTATGAGGGCATCCCTTTCAAAGTTGGGCGCCCAGAGCTGGTGGGGACCAAAAAGGACTACCGGCGGCGCGGCCTGGTGCGGGAGCAGTTTGAGATCCTGCATCAATGGAGCGCAGGGCGCGGCGAACTGGTGCAGGCCATCAC
>JBLRWR010000175.1:0-3818 GCA_047921135.1 Candidatus Brevefilum sp. | reverse complement strand
TGATCTCCCAGACAAAAAGAGCCACGGGTTGATGGTCATCCCGTGGCTCCTCAGGTTTTTTCGGCTTTTGAGAAGGAATACTTTTCGGTGGAATAAAAAAAGCCACGGGGACCGGAGTTTGCCCGTGGCCAGGTTACCGTTAGGTAAGGCTACTTAAAAACAGGCGCACTCCGCGAAGGTTGGTCAACGCCGACACTATCGGCGAATTGAAACCGAAGCGTTTGGTTGATGAAAATCGCTGTGTTCATGCGGGTGCGCTCCTTTCTTTTTATATTCCGAAAGCATTGCCTGTATAAAAGCAACAACATTAACAAAAAGAGTTTATCATATAAAATTGAATTTTGTCAAGCGCAAACCGGAGGAAATTACCGCTTTTTAATGAAACCCAGGTATAGGACCACGGTCAATCCCACGCCGCTGGCGAGCACCAAACCCAAACCGACACGCTGTCCATCGCTAAAGGCCTGGTGCAAGGCGGTGGGTGGTGAGGTCGGTGTGGGCGTCGGCAGCGGGGTGCGTGTGGGTAAGGGGGTCATCGTGGGGCGGGGCTGGGTGGGCGTGGGCGTGATCGGTGTGGGTGTGTTGGTGATGGTAGGGGTGGCTGTTGGATCGGCTGCAGACTGGATCACAAGGTCCTGCCCTTCAAAGACCTGGGTGGTCCCCTGGCTTAAGCCGGAGTTTGTTAGGATTTGATCAATGGGTACGTCGTAGGCTTCCGAGATGGTCCACAGGGTTTCGCCATAGCGGACGGTGTGAATGATGCTGCCGTCCTCGCCGGGTGTGGCAGTGATGATTTGCGAGACCCCCACCAGCAGATTGGTTGTGCTGGTTGACTCATTGGATGTGGTGCTTTGGGGTTGTGGTTGTGTGACGACTGTGTCGCCTGGCAGCACGTTTAGCGTGTAATAGGTCACCCCGCCAGAGACGGTAACCCCGGCACCCACCCTGCCGGTGGCGTAAGCTGTCATCGTTTGCCAGTGCACCCAATCTGACCAGACGGTATAAACGCAGTATTGCACGGACATATTGGTGCCCATGGCAACGTTTTCTTTGATCCCATAATCAAAAGCGGTGGTGCCATCTGCCCGGGTGTGAGTCCATGTGCCCAGGGAGGCCATGTAATCGCTGTGGGCTTGGGCAAACCCCATCAGGTAGCTGTCTACGACATAGGGGGTTAACCCCAGGCTTTGGCGCAGTTGGTTGACGGTGTTGATTAGCTCCCCTGCAGTGCCGGATTGTGCTTGCACAGGCTGGGTGAATTCCCAAGAAGCCAGAGAAAGCAGCATTATTAATGTAATAATGAAACGCTGTAATACCCGTTGCATGATGGGGTTATTATAGCCTCTTTGCATAAAAAGGGCAGTCCCGCAGTGATCGGTTAGGTTCTCAAGGTCTGTAGGGGACAATGCTTACCTTTGATCCAAGTAATAATCAAAAATTGGGGTTTGGCGTGGGGGATGGCCAGGGAATAATTGTGATTAGCGCCGGACAGGATCAGTAGTTTGCCGAGCATCATTCCCGTAAACTTTTTTGGAAAGATATATCCAACCGTCGACTGAAATGATTGAGGCAAAGGCGATCGTACCCAATTTCCCGCCCGCGCCGCCCAAGAGCGGAGTGCTAAAAATGAACAGGATGCCTGTAAACAAACCGGCAACGAACATGTGCCAAAACCTGGGGCAGCGTTTGGTGTTTGACATGCCTGTGAAACTGGCACAAATGACCACCACTGCCAGTTGGTTCCCGATTTGGGGAAACAAAACCGGCAGGATCAATCCCCCTACCAGCCCGACCGCGCCTGAAGCAAGGACGGCGCCATTGCCTAAATTGCAGTTGAGGTAAAAGGTGAGGGGGGCGGCAATGATGGCGAGCGCCAGCACCCACAGGTTGGTGTTCCAGTCCGAAATGGGGGTGATTAAGAACTCTCTGCCAAAAATGAAGGCTGCGAGGGTTGCCCCGGTAAAGGCGATGGTACCCAGTTTTCCGCCAAAACCCGGAAAGATGTCCCGACTGATGACATAGACGATGCCCGCGATGATGCTGGCCAGGGCAACCTCTGTGTGCGAGAAGAACAGGGCGCTGGAGGACATGCCCACAAAGGAGCCACAATAAGCTGGGGCGCCATACTTGGGAACGATCATTGCGGCCAGGACCCCGATTAACCCAGAGGCAACAACAGCACCCAAACCGATATCTCGGGAAAGGTAAAAGGTGACCCCGCCGCCCACGACAACAGCCAAGAACTCAAAAAACTTCCGTGACCCTTCTATCGGTGCGATCGCTTCTTGGAGAAGTGATTTTCCCTCCAGAAATATCTCAATAAAGGTCCCAATGGCAATCAGGCTTGCCAGGATGCCCACCGCAGGGTGGCCAACCCAGGCTTCGTTGGCCGCAGTGAGCAGTAAGATGGTTACCATGATGGATAAGATGATAAAACCGGTGATGGGGATGAGTTTGGTTGATGATTTCATGTGTGTGATGTCTTAGATAATTCCTTTTGTGTTTAGTTTCAATCCTGGCTAAATTACGTCATTTGGCCCGCGAATATTCTTTTAAGTTGTTTTTTCCATATAAAGCCAACGGATATGGGTTGCGTGATAGCCGCAGGCGGGGGTTTTCACCCATTGCAATGTTGACCGCATTTGTGCAACAATTGGGTGCCCTCTAGCGGTTAAAAAACATCCTGTTCATTATAACGCATCCGTAAAGGGCACCCAAATTTGTGTGTACAAGTGGTTTTTATGCTTGCCGGGAGAAAAGGTGCACGGATAGCATGGCGGCAGAACATGCCCGGATCGCAGCTAATCAGGTTTAGAAGATCATCTTGAGGTAAAATCAGGGCAGAGCTACTTAAACGGAGGAAAATGCAGTATGTTGGATATGAGGTTAATTCGGGAGACACCAGAATTAGTGCGAGAGGCCTTGGTCAAGCGCCACATGGATCCTTCTCCGGTGGATGCAGTCCTGCAACTGGATGAAAAACGCCGTCAGCTGATCCAGGACGTGGAAGAGATGCGTGCAGAACGCAACACGGTCTCTAAGGAAATTGGGCGCATGAAAGACAAAGCCGAGCGCCAGGCAAAAATTGACGCCATGCGCGAGCTGGGTGAACGAATTGACGGCGTAGACGCTGACTTGCAACAGGTTGAGGTTGATCTTGAAGCGCTGGTTTCCGAGATTCCCAACATCCCAGACCCGGACGTGCCTGTGGGCGTGGATGATAGTGACAATGTGGTGGTGCGGACGGTGGGGGAGCGCCCAGAATTCGATTTCGAGCCTAAACCGCATTGGGATTTAGGCCCCGAACTGGGCATTATTGATTTTGAGCGCGGGGTTAAGCTGGCCGGATCCCGGTTTTACGTTCTCAGCGGTGCAGGGGCGCGCCTGCAGCGGGCGTTGATCTTCTGGATGGTAGATTTGCATATCCGGCAAGGATATTTAGAAAAATATCCGCCCTTTATGGTGCGGGGTGACATTTTGTACGGCTCAGGCCAATTGCCGAAATTTAAGGATAATTTATACAAAGACCATGAGGAAGATTTATGGATGGTCCCGACAGCCGAGGTGCCATTGACCGGGCTGCACATGGGCGAGATACTGGAAGAGGCGCAGCTTCCCCTGCGCTACACGGCCTATACGGCCTGTTTCCGGCGGGAGAAGGTCAGCGCAGGGCGAGATGTTCGGGGAATCAAGCGCGGCCACCAGTTTGACAAGGTGGAAATGTACACTTATTGCAAGCCTGAAAATTCACCAGCGGAGCACGAACGCATGGTTCGTGATGCTGAGGAGACGGTGGCTTTGCTGGGATTGCCTTATCG
>JBLRWR010000174.1:0-3900 GCA_047921135.1 Candidatus Brevefilum sp. | reverse complement strand
CCGTTGGCGGAAGGCGGACCCTCATAAAAGACATACTCCGGACCACCCCGGCGGGCATCCATCGATAAATGGAAAATATCATTTTTTTGCCAGAAACGCAGTACCTCAGATTCCAGCAAATTAATATTTAATCGTGATGAAACAGGTTCAAACATGCGTCCTCCAAATATAAAAAAATTAAAACAACAACTCGTCCCTCATCAGGGACGAGCAGTCTGCCCGCGGTACCACCCTGGTTCTCACATGGTTGTGAACACCTCGGCCGGTTGCATCAGATCGTGATAAAACCGCACTTTGATAACAGAGGGTGACTCTGGCGCACCTACTTTTCCACCAGGGAGGTTCAGATTGCAGCTCCGGAAGGATTTTCCATGGTCTTGGCTTCCCGGCTTCCACCCGCCCGGGATCGCTGTCAGCCAGCGGACCCTGTACTCGTTTCCATCAACGCAAATTTTTCCATTTTATAACACTTACATTATGCCACAAGTGCGGAAATGGGTCAATAACGCCATTAAATTTCATTCCGCACACGCCGCAATAATTGGGCATTGATCGCCACGATCACCGTGCTGATTGACATCATCAGTGCGCCTGCTGCCGGGGACAGGAGAATGCCAATGGGCGCCAGGACGCCAGCCGCCAGGGGCAGCGCAATTATGTTATACCCAGTCGCCCAAATCAGGTTCTGGATCATCTTGCGATATGTTGCACGGCTCAACTGGATGATGCGCAAGATGTCGCTCGGGTCGCTATCGACCAGGATGATCCCGGCCGATTCGATCGCCACATCGGTACCACTACCTATAGCAATGCCTACATCAGCCCGTACTAACGCAGGTGCGTCGTTGACGCCATCCCCCACCATGGCCACGCGCTTGCCCTGATCGAGCAAACTTTGGATCTTTTTATCCTTATTTTCCGGGAGTACCTCGGCAAAGTAGATGTCAATGCCGAGCTCATCGGCCACAGCTTTGGCCACAGCCTCGTTATCGCCGGTCAACATCGCCACTTCATAGCCCTGCTGGTGAAGTTTTTCAATGGTGATAAAACTTTCTTCCCGGATTTGGTCTGCCAGCATGAAGGCCGCCAAAACCGCCTCTTCAGTGGTCAGGAAAACCGTCGTCTGCGCTTTTTCGCTGGCGGTAGAATATTCTGCTTCTATTTCGCTTTCTAGAGACAAATCAAGCGTCCTCAGCAGTTGCGGCCCACCGATATAATAACGATCTCCGTCTATTAGGGCTTTAACCCCCTTGCCCTTGATCGCCTCAAAAGCCGTCGCTGACGGCACCTGGAGGTTTTTCTCTTCCGCCGCTCGCCAAATTGCCTTGGCGATGGGGTGTTCCGAATCCTGTTCAAGGGCTGCGGCCAGTGTTAAAGCCTGGTTATCATTCATCTTCTCTGAAGCAACCTTACCGACCAAACCAAACTCACCTTTGGTCAACGTGCCTGTTTTGTCAAAGACGATCGTGTCCAGGTTGCGGGCGGTTTCCAGGGCGATCCGGTCCCGGATCAAAATGCCGTTGGCCGCGCCGATCGAAATCGAGATGGCAACCACCAGCGGGATGGCCAGCCCTAATGCGTGGGGGCAGGCGATCACCAGCACGGTCACCACACGGATTAACGCATCAATCTCCCATCCTACAGCAATCACCCACAGGATGCCCGTCAGGGCAGCGACCCCGATGGCGATGTAAAACAGCCAACCGGCGGCTTTGTCGGCCAGGATCTGGGTGCGGGACTTGGACTGCTGCGCTTCATCCACCAGCCGCATGATGCCAGCCAGGGTGGTCTCATCGCCCACAGCGGTGATTTCAACCCGCAGGCTGCCATCTCCATTAATCGTGCCACTGACGACTTTATCGCCCGTTTTCTTGGGTACAGGCTTGGATTCCCCGGTGATCATGGACTCATCCATTTTGGACTCGCCCTCGTTGATCACCCCGTCTGCTGGCGCACTGGCGCCCGGCCTGATCAAGACCACATCGCCCTTGTTAAGCTCAGAAACCTTAACTGTACGGATGTCACCATCTTCCCCCACCAACTCGGCTGTATCCGGCAAAAGCTTAGAAAGCTCTTGCAGTGCTCCTGAAGCCTGGCGTACACTGCGCATCTCGATCCAATGCCCCAATAACATCACATCAATTAACGTGACCAGCTCCCAGTAAAAGGCGCTTTCCAGGTTGAAAATCGTCGATGCCAGGCTGTAAACAAACGCCACCGCTAAAGCCATCGAAATCAGGGTCATCATACCGGGCTTCTTTTGTTTGAACTCTCCCGTCGCCATCTGGAAGAACGGCACCCCGCCCACAATGAATACAACGATAGAGAAAACCGGCACGATCCATCCCGACAAGGGGAAATCCGGCGTGGTGAAACCGAGCCAGCCCTGGATGGTCTCGCTGAATACCAGCACCGGGATGCTCAGGATCAGTGAAATCCAAAACTTTCTCCGGAACAGGTCCTCATGTCCGGAATGATCCGTCCCGCCATGATGTTTATGGTCATTTTTTGGTTCATGACCGCTATCACCCATTTTCCCTTCATGCGCGTGTTCCACACTTTGTTCGTGGTGATGATTATCGGTTGTCATGAGAATAACCTTTCTCTTAATAGAACGATCCTAATACACATTATTTTGGAGTAAAAACGTAATATTTATGTTAACACTTGACCAAGAATAAAAAAATATTGGAATTAATATTTTATTAATATAGGTCCGGATTAACAATTACCACCTTGACACAAACGCCAAACCCGAATAGGATTACACAAGTTGTGTTTTGGCCCAACCGGTATTGTTTTGATTAAATATTGATCGGCAGGACATTTTATAACTGGCGGAACCAAACTTGCAACATAGCACATGAGCAAAAAAACCATGATTGAACACTTACGCTGCCGCCTGATCTCAAATGACTTTCTGTCAAACCCGCACAATATTGCCAGAATAGTCCTGATTTTAATCATCATCACCGCGGCAATTTTTGTAAGCTTGAACTACACCCTGGCAGATATCCAGGATTATATCCAGGCAAACCCCAGGCAAACCATCATCATCAGCTTGCTGATCTACATATCATTCGGCCTGACTTTTTTTCCATCCATTCCCCTAACCTTATTCATTGCGGTCCTGATTGGCCCCCTTCAGGCTGCGATCGTGGCCACGGTGGGCAACACCCTGGCGGCATTGCTGGAATACCAGGTGGGTAAAACAATTGGCGATGTGGTTGATTTTGATCGAATTAAATCCAAACTCCCCTTGGGGTTGGGCAAACTTCCGATCAAATCCCCTTATTTCTTATTAGCTGCCCGCAGCATTCCCGCAGGGACACGCGGCTTCAGCCTGGTATGCGGTGCCTATCAAGTCCCCCTCGTCTCTTACACATGGACAACCTTCACCATGTACTTTATCAGCTCGCTCGTGCTGGCTTTTGGGAGTGTAGGGTTAATCCGGTTTTTCTAATCCTCAATAAGGAATAATTCAAAGATTTTCAAATTTCTTAACAGGTTTAAAGCAAAAAGCCCCGGTGGGGGCTTTTTTTATTGGGGTGCCTGATGGGGGTCGAACCCACGACCTCCTCATCCACAGTGAGGCGCTCCACCATTGAGCTACAGGCACCATATTGACGCCAATGATTTTATCACATCAGCTTGGGCTTGGCAAGAATTCTGCAATTTGATCAACCAGGGCTTGCCTTTCGACGGTGACCTGTTCACGCGTCTTCAGGTTCTTTACAGCGACTTTACCTGTTTCAAGCTCATCCGGCCCGGCAATTATGGCCATCATAATATCGAGCTTGTCCGCAAACTTAAACTGTTTTCCCAGCTTTTCCGCTTCCGGGTAAACTACCACCCGAAACCCGGCTGATCTGATCTCTGCCGCTATTCGCAAGGATTCAG
>JBLRWR010000173.1:0-3934 GCA_047921135.1 Candidatus Brevefilum sp. | reverse complement strand
CTTCCCCATCCTGGTCCCGATCGCCCACTCGCTGGTGGCCCTGCCCTTTATTGTGCGCACCCTCACCCCGGCCCTCAGCAACATCCCCGCCTCATTGCGCAACGCTGCCCGGGTTTTGGGCGCTTCCCCGCTGCGGGTCTGGCGTGAGGTTGACCTGCCCTTGCTGGCACCCGCGATCCTGGTCAGTATGATCTTTGCCCTGACCATTTCGCTGGGAGAATTTGGCGCCAGCACCTTTTTAGTCAGGCCCAACTACCCCACCCTGCCCGTGGCGATATTTCGCTATATCTCCCAACCCGGCGCCCTCAATTATGGCCAGGCGCTGGCCATGTCCACAATTTTAATGCTGGCTTGCGCATTGGGCATCTTTGTGATTGAAAAAACCCAACCCTCCAGCAAGGAAAAGATATGATGCTAACGGTAAAAAATATCGAAAAAGCCTACGAGGGACAACCCCTGTTGAACGGCGTTTCCTTTTCGGTGGAAGAGAACGAAATCGTGTGCCTCCTGGGCTCTTCCGGCAGCGGAAAAAGCACCTTGCTGCGCATCATCGCCGGGCTGGAAGAACCTGAAGGCGGCCAGGTGCTCTGGAAAGGGGTCTCCCTGGCTGAAGTACCCACCCACAAACGCCGGTTTGGGCTCATGTTCCAGGATTATGCTCTCTTTCCGCATCGCAATGTCGCTGAAAACATCGCCTTCGGGCTCAGGATGCAAAACCTGCCCAAGCCAGAGATCAACGCGCAGGTCAATAGCGCCCTGGAGACCATTGGTATGGCTGCCTTCGCCGACCGCAAGGTAACGGACCTGTCCGGCGGCGAGCAGCAGCGGGTGGCCCTGGCGCGCGCCCTGGCCCCCGACCCCCGCCTGCTGATGCTGGATGAACCGCTGGGCGCCCTCGACCGAACCCTGCGCGAAGGCCTTAGCCAGGAACTGCGCCGGGTCCTGCGCAAGAGTCGGATACCCGCCATTTACGTTACCCACGACCAGGAAGAGGCCTTCGCCATCGCTGACCGGCTCTTGCTGCTGCATGAAGGGCTCATCATCCAGAGCGGGCGCCCACACGAGTTCTATCACCACCCCCGCAACGTGTGGGTGGCGAGGTTTTTCGGGCTGGGCAACCTGGTCCCAGGCACGGTGGTCGCCCACCAGCCACTGCAGGTGGAGACGCCCCTGGGCATAATCCAGGCTTGCTGCAACGGGGAAGCGCCCCCTATCGGCCAGCGGACGGCATTGCTGTTCCGGCCTGCCCAGTCAAGGCTGGAGTCGGGCGCGGACGCCAATGCCATCACCGGGAAAGTCCTTGACCAGGTCTTCCAGGGCGAAAAATATCAAATTACGCTGTATATCAATGAAGGCATCCCCGAATTCAATGTCTTGCTGCCCGAACCGGTCACCATCGGTGAGCAGCTAATCGTACACTACCGCCCTGGCGACGTCCTGTGCCTTGTAAATGGAGGTTGACCCACATGCATCCTGACCCCCAAAACATTACCGTGATCAAATTAAACACACAACGCCAGGAAACCTGGCGTTATGCAGGGCGCCTCCTCAGCAGGGACGATCACAGCATATTGATCGAAGCCTTTTTCAACCGTCCCGATCTTACTTTTCACGGCATCACCCTGCGAGAAAATGACCGCTTTATCGAGCGCTATTACACCGATCGCTGGTACAACATTTTTGAGATCCACGCTCGTGAGGACGACCGCCTGAAGGGCTGGTACTGCAATGTGACCACCCCGGCTGAGGTCAGCCCGGGGTACATCCGCTATGTCGACCTGGCGCTGGATCTGCTGGTCTATCCAGACGGTGAATACCTGGTGCTGGATGAAGACGAATTCCAGGCACTGGACCTTGACGCCTATCAACAAGCCCAAGCCAGCCAGGCGCTGGAAACCCTGGTCAGGATCGCCCAATCCGGTCAGTTGGGAGATGCCATTCATCAGCCGTGATAATGACCGGCTGATGCGGCCTTATCCAGGGATTAAGCCCAAAGCAACAACGGATAAAGGGTTGATTGCCAATCTACATCTTCCAAAAGATAGCCAAAGCCAAGCACACCTGCAACCAGGGCAATGCAGCAGCAAATCAGAAGCACTGCAACCACTGCCACAATGATCCACACCGTTTTTTTCTTGTCCTTTTTCGGCGCTTCTTCAAACGCTTCAGGGGCTTCGGGGATATAGCTAATTTCTTCTGTCATGAATGCCTCCACTATGATTATTTAATCTCAGAGTCAATAATTAAAACCCGTTTGCAAATGGGATAAAGCAAAAAGAAGCACTGACTAAACCTGTGAAAACAAGGATTCCCAAGCAAATTCCAATCAAACCGATGCCAATATTGATCCACCCTAAAATCAGGCCTGCTTTCGCCATGCCATCTCCCGTCAATTGGCCGGCGCTCTCTTTAATTTCCTTTTTCGCCAAATTGCCGGTGATGATCGCCGCAATCGCGCCCAATAAAGGCAAGATAAAATAGCTGGCGATCCCCGCGATCAAGCTGATCACAGCCAGGGAAGAAGTCTGCTGGTACATAGGTTGGGGTTCATAGCGCTGATCTGTCATATTATAACCGTCCTTTTATTAATCTTTCTATCATTATAATTGAAAACTTCGCCAACTGGGTGAGCTCAGGGCTGAGCGCGCTTTTTTATGGCTCCGTTCGAAATCCACCACACCAGCAAAGCGATCAGGATCAACAATAAAATGGCCACCAGGATCGGGATGACCACCGATAGCACCGAAAGCACGGTGGCGACCACGTCCTCCAGGATGCTGACCGGTACATCCCCCACCCCGGCTGTGGTGGCGGTGACCATCGGCCGGACAAGCAGAGACTTGGCGGCATGGACGCCGCCAGCCACCAGCAGTCCGATGGCGATCGACAGGATCGGGTTGACCTCCGTGATCACATTGGCACTGGCGGCAAACAGGATCGCGCCGGCCGTTGGGCGGATCAAGGTCTGAATTAGGTCATTGATGTGATTTACCGCCGGGATCTTATCGGCAAAGAATTCAATCAGCGACAACACGATCAGCAGCCCGATAATCCACCAGCTCTCCAGCGCGCGCCAGCCTTCTGCCAGGTTGATCAAATTCGTAAAACGGGACAGCAATGCCACCACCAGCAGGGGAATATACGCATTTAGCCCTGCGCTGGCAGACAGCCCAAAAGCACCGATGACATCCATAAGAGCCTACCTCCTAATTCTCTTTACCTTAATTATAACGGGAGATGGTCATAAGCTAAAGCCAGCCCAGGTGCCGGTGAGCATGAACCGCACCAGGCTGATGGCCCCAATCTGCAGCAGTGCCACGATGAATCCCCCCACCAGCGGGATTAACAGCTCGCTGAAGCGCGCAAATGTATTATCGCGCTTGAAAATCATCACCAAAGCCATACTGTACACTGTGGTTAAAAGCATAATCACGCTGAATGCGCTCAACAAGGCCAGCGGGTAAAGGATCCACGCCACCTCCAGCAGCACCAAACCAACCAGGACGGCCCCCATTGCCACCAGCCCCAGGATTTTGCGCCAATTTCCCAGCGGGGATTGATCCACCCAGTTCGTATACATGGTCTGGATGAAAGCAGGCCATAAAAAAGCCGCCACCGCCAGCCCCATCCCCGTCCCGGTCACCAGGCGGGTCCAGTTTTGCGTTTGGTAAGCAGAGGGCAGGCTGGGTACCAGCATGGTAAAGGAATTATCCCCGTCCAACACCCACGCCAAGGCCAGCAGGCCGAAAAGGATATTCCCGCCGATGGGCAGCGCCCGGCCTTTTCTGCCCTGAACGGCCTGGTAGATCATCCCCAGCAGCGCGCCCAGGAACAACCCCGAACAACGCGCACATAATGGGAACGGTCTTGCATGAATATGAAATGACCGTACATCAATCTGATGGCAGACGGCGTACCCCACAGCGTCCGCCTT
>JBLRWR010000172.1:0-3953 GCA_047921135.1 Candidatus Brevefilum sp. | reverse complement strand
GAAATGAAACGGCCCCATATCGATGCCCTCTTCCAGCACTTTGCGCCACACCCAACCCTTGCGGATCGGCCGATAATGCTCCAAATCCGCCAGGATGGCTTCAATATCCATTTTTTCGTTGGGTTCAAGGGGTGGATAGGTATTCATCACGCCACCTCCTCAAATAAACCCGCTAAGAGGCTTTTATCTTCCAGGATGGCGGCAGCTGCCTCCCGGACATCACAGCCCTGCTGCTCTGCCACGCGTACCAGCACATGCCCGGCCCCCTTACCTAACAAGCCGGCCTCCTGTACCCGGTCAACCACCCCATGTGCGCTCAAGCTGTCAACCCCCATGCGCAGCAGCACCGATCGCTCAATCGAAGGCGATGTGTGCGTGCGGGCCAAATCCACAATGGGCGCCACGATCTGGCCGCACAATTCCCAAAAGTGCGTTTTGAGGTCCTCATCCGATAGGTGTCGATATCGTTCCCGGCGTTCTTCAAACCGGGCTATGCGCTCATCCGTCATTTATTGCTCTCCCTTCAAGTCTTTGTAATGCGCTTTCCTGGTTTAGGTTTTGTTGTTCTTCTTTTGTTGCTCACAGCAAGCTTACACGAATGCTTGCTGTGGATCAATTTGTGATCCTTATGCGTCATTCTGGCTTAACGAGCCGATTCTTTGCCTGATCCAATCCTCGCTCACCTTCAAATCCGCCGCCAGAAAGCTGATGTCCACCTCGCCCCATCGGTCCGGGGGATGGATCCTGGCCGCGTTGTTCAGGTACGATATCCGCAGGCGATCCAGATCCTGCACTTTGCCGCGCACCTGTTCCAAGCGTTCGGGGATGACGATCGACTCACCCGGCACGCTGTCTTGCGGATCACCGCGCCGCACCTCGATCCCGTTCTCCCGGGCAAAACTGAGCTGGCTGTTATGATGTTTGCCCGCGCCGGTATATTCCGTCTCCTGAACGACCACCACCTGCTCCTGGTCCATCTGGCGGGCCAGGGTAATGGCCGCAGTCAGGCTGGTATTGCCCGCCGGCCCACGCTCCAGGCCCTCAATTTTAGTGAGCAATTCCGTCACATAAAACACCTCACCCTGGGTGACCAGTTGATATTCATCCATATAGCGCAGCGAGCGTGCCGCGTTGCGGGGCACGTCCACCCGGTCGGGCCAGGTGGCAAAGGGCACCCCAAACCCGGTGTGCCCGGTGGTGAAGGATTTGCGGTTAAAGTCATGGTCGGAGGCCATATGCAGCCCGCTCAGGTCCACCGAACAGGCCACAATACGGCTTTTTTCGCTGCCTGCAGCCAGCAGGCCGCGCGCCGTGCCGGTCAGGTTGCCGCCCCCGGCGTGGGTGATCACCACGGCATCCGGGTCGCGGCCGTAATCGGCGCGCACCTGGTGGGCAATTTCCAGCCCCAGGCTTTCTACACCGCGCACGCCAAAGGGCGTATACAGGCTGGCGTTGAAAAACCCGGTCTCCTCCAGGGTGCGCAGCAGCAGGTAGAACAATTCCGGCCCCACAGAGAGCTTGAGCACCTCGGCGCCGTAGGCTTCACATTTGCGGCCTTTTTCGATGATCTCCGGCTGACCGACGCCCCGGCTGTCGAACACCTCCTGGATGATGATCGCTTTCAGGCCGCGCTGGGCAGCCTGCGAGGCCACCGCCGCCCCATAATTGCCACTGGTGGCGGCGATCATCCCCGGGTAGCCCTTAACCAACGCCTCATAGGCGCTGATCGAAGCCCGGCGTGCCTTGAAACTCCCTGAGGCATTGGCTGCCTCGTCCTTCAGCAAAATCCTGGCGCCCTTGCCTGGCGGTGAGCTGCGCCGCACAGCCTCGGTCAGGTTGCGAAGCTCAAACAGGGGCGTATTGCCCACTTTGGTCTCACGCTGAATGCGGATGACGTCATCATGGGTGTAGCCGGTCTCAGCCATCATGCGCTCATAATCAAAAGCGATTGGGGATTGGATATAATCGTCATAATCAATCCCCAGCGAGGCCTTCATAATCTCATTCTTGCGGCTCATCACCGCCTGGTAGGACATATCCCGCCTGTTCATAGGTCCTCCTCCAGCCCGATTGTGAGCAGCTCGGGCACCACCTTCCCGAAGGTATGTTCATAACTCGGGTTGGCCGCCTTCAAGGTCCCTTCCAGCTCCCGGCCGATCAAGGTCCGCACCCGGGCCGGTGCACCCAACTCGGCCTCTGCCAGCAGGAACCCGGATACCTTCAGCACATAGGGCACTTTTTTCGTGTCCTCAGGCAGCGTGGGGGCGCGTTGTCCGGGCGTTAAAATGATTTGCTCAATTTCAACCCATGTGCCGGCTGTGATCTTTGCCATCGTAACTCACTCCTCTCCCGCCGGGGTCTATACTTTTCGCTGGTAGGCACTTGGGCCCATCAACGCGGCGGGCGACGGCAGGTCGATCATGCGCTTCAGGCCCGGCGAGGCTGCCACCACATGGGGGATCATATTGACCGTGATGCCAATGGTGGCCTTACCGCCTGCAATCTCCGGCTGGATGGCCATGTGGATTTCAGGCTCGCCGAAAATGTGAATATAATCACCGGTGTCCTGGTCTTCCAGGTGAGGATGGATCTGCTGCGGATGGACCAGGCGGACAACTTCCACATCGCCGCGGTAGCCAATACCCGTATGGGCGCAGCCTGCCACCATGCCCTGCTCAACCCGCACATGGGGCGTTTCGCGATAAACCTTGCTCACGATCGGCTCACGCTGCTCCTCGATCCGGTCCACGCCCAGGCCCAGCGCCTCGCTGATCATGTGGATCGATTCAGGAAAGCCCACATGCCCGACGATCGTGCCCTCAGCCACACCCTTGCGGAAGGCTTCCGGCGTGGTGCCTACCCCCTGGGTTTCCATCACCGTGGGTCCGTAAGGGCTGAGGTCGTTGAGTCGCGAGGCTTCAATGCGCTCCACACGGTGGCAGCCGCCGGTCAGGGCGATCACCAAATAATCCAGCACATAGCCCGGGTTGACGCCGGTGCCCAGCACCGTCACCCCATGCTGTTTGGCCAGTTCGTCCAATTCGCGGGCCAGTTCTGGGTTCTGCGCTTCAGCATCCGCCATTTCCTCGGCGATGGAGATGACATTGATGCCGGCCTGGATGATCTTGCGCAGGTCGGGCATTTGCCGCGCCGTCCAGGAGGTGGTGGCGATGGTAACGAGATCCACCCTGTCCTTATCCAGCACCGTTTCCGGCTGATCAGTAACGATCACACCTAAATCCCTGCCAACACCGAGCACCTGGCCGAGGTCTTTGCCCACATATTCAGAATAGCTATCCACAGCAGCCACAATTTCCAGGCCGGACTTCTCCAGCATCAGCCGCGCCATGCCGCTCCCCATCGCGCCCAGGCCCCACTGAAGCACACGAATTGGTTTGTTCATTCAGATCTCCTTATTTTTCACTTGGTTTAAAAGACCCGTTCGCTAATGAACAGGTGTGTTGATTTAAATATGGTCACAACACCGGTCTGCTCGGTTTAATGCACCGCACCATGGGCGGCATGTTGGCGTTTTCTGTGAAAACTGCCACGCATGCGCCCCCATCGTGGGGTGAAGGATGAGTTTAAAATGGATTTGATGCATTAAACGCTTACAAACAATAGATGATGGTGAGTCAAATAGAAACGATACATGCATATCAAGACCGTCCTGCTTGTATCCCCCATTATACCTTATGAATGCCCACCCTCACCGGCCACACCCTCAGAATCAGCCTTCACATCAAAAATATCCAAGATTCCCAACCCTCAGCTTCCGCAAATCTCCTGTACAGGCTTAAAAGAAAAAGTCACCAGCAACTTGATCTGCTGCTGATGCTGCTAGTTTGAATATGCCAACCGGCCTGGTCTTTCAGGTAAACCTATCCAAGAAAATCATTCCCGGGCCCCTTTTTGATATCCTCACTCTCACCCAGGTCCAAGCTCCAAGTCCC
>JBLRWR010000171.1:0-3954 GCA_047921135.1 Candidatus Brevefilum sp. | reverse complement strand
AGATGCTCGAGGGGAAGATTTTGCCCGGCCTGGCCGCGCTGGATGATGCAGAGTAGGGGAAGTGGGGAGTAGGGAGTAGGTACTAGGTATTAGTATTATAAGGTGCGCAGATAAGCTCTGCGCACCTTTTGTTAACTGATTGAGGCCAAGTATGAATAAGACCCCGGGGGTCTTAATTTGATTTGGGTTGAACGTTGCTTATCAATACCACACTAATTAATTTTCTTCAGACCCCCGGGGTCTGAGTATGGATAACGTGACCAACCCCTCGTTCATCTAAAGAGGGGTTGGTTATTTAATTTGGTGCCATTGATTGTCACATCTTTGCGGATATTGTTCAGGGTTGTGGGGATTTGAGAAGAAAATATCCAAATCCAACTGCGAAAAACAGGTACAACACAACCGGTCCCCAGCCAAGGAAATTCGTAACTCCGGTTAACACCACCACCAATGTGGCGATAAAACCGATTGTGTTATAGAACGTCATCCCTAAAAGAATCGCTCTGCGGGATAGGGGATCCTGAACGTCCCGGGCGAACCAGGTCAACAAGAAATTCCCGATCAACGAAGCCCCATATTCCCTGGCAGTATATGCACCTGACGGCGTGAGTGCTAATCCAAACACAGAATAGAATAATACTGGCGCAGCCAAAATGGGAATGCCGAGGGTGATACAGACAATGGCTTTGCTGATCATTAAGGTCTTGAGTTTCATCTTGGTCCTCCTTTCTTTTAAAATTCCTTAATATTGATGCCTGGCCGCTTATTAGGTTTGTGTGATAGGTAAAAAAGCAGCCATGCGGTTAAAAAACCAACCAAACCAGAAATTATCAAACACAGGTTGATTATGATTGCGAAGGTTAGGATGTGGTTTTGGTCTCTCATTTGCTTCTCTGATTTGAATGCGCTGGTCTTTGTATGTATAATAATAAATGAGCGTGAATAGTTCGTGAAAAAAGCCCTGATTGCACAGAACGACTTTCATGCAAAGCCATCAAAACCTCCGCTGCAGCCCTTCACAAAAGAATACGAGGATCAATGTTAGAAATATTTACCTTAGGAGGTCTTTGTATCCGGTTAAATGGGGGGGTTGTCAAGGATATTGGTTTACGCAAAGCCGAGGCATTACTGGTTTATCTTGCTGTTAACGATCGACCCATCCCGCGCAGTGCGCTGGCAGCATTCCTTTGGCCGGAGCACTCACAGGCAAAAGCCCTGACCAGCCTTCGGGCAGCATTAGCTGTGCTAAATCGAAAATTTCCTGAATACTTGGACATCACCCATGAGAGCGTCCAATTGGTCCATGGTCACCTATACTATTTGGATGTTAGAGAATTGGAACAAAAATTAGCTGCAGGCCAGATCGCTGGTGCCCTTGAGTGCTTCAAAGGAGAATTTCTGGAAGGATTTCATGTCCTGGGGAGTGCTCCGTTTGAAGAATGGCTGATTAATATGCAAACGCGAATCAGGGATGCCCTGATCAGCGCCTTGCACGATTCCCTGACCATCGCCATCAATACCCGGGACGTCACCTTTGGACTAATGCTGGCCCATAAGCTGCTGGTCCTCGATGCTTATGATGAATACGCCCACCAGGGATGCATGTTGCTGCATGCGATAAATGGTGATCGAGCAGCGGCGTTGGGCCACTATCAGCGATGTGTTGATCTTTTCGAAAGTGAATTAGGTGTTGATCCCCAGGAGGAGACTCAAAAGCTATTCGAAATGATTTCACAGACCTCAATACCAGTACTACCCCCTCCGGCAGGTCACAAGCATAACCTACCAATCACAACGACCAGCTTTGTGGGGCGCAGGATTGAGCTTTTCCAACTCCATCAAAAAATAAAAGACCCGCTTTGCCGGCTGGTCACATTGGTTGGCCCGGGCGGCTGTGGAAAAACACGCCTGGCCATTGAGGTTGGCAGGCTATCTGCAGGAGCGTTTCGTGATGGCATTTATTTTGTACCCATGGAAGAATACCATAGCGAGACGATGATCATCCCTGCCATTGCCCAGGCGATGAACTTTTCCTTTGATACCATTGCTACACGTCTTAACCCAGAAAATCAACTTCTGGATTTTTTGCATCGGCGTGTGGTTTTGTTGATTCTGGATGGCTTTGAGAGATTGGCTGCCAGCGCAGCAGTGCTCGGCAGGATGATTGAAAAAGTGCCTGGTCTGAAAATCCTGGTGACTTCACGGCAGAGTTTGAACATGCAAAGAGAATGGGTCTACGTTTTGGATGGGTTACTCTACGCCAAAGAAGGCCTTCAAGACCTGCCCTTATCAGAAGTTGAGGCAGTGCGCCTCTTTATTGAACGGTCTCGCCAGGTTAAGAACGCCTTTCTTCCCTCTGAGGAGGACACCCACACCATTGTGCGGATTTGCCGAATGGTTGAAGGCCTGCCATTAGCCATTGAACTGGCGGCCGCCTGGGTGGGTGTGATGTCGGTAAATGAAATTGAACAATCGTTATCTGATAATCTTGATATTCTATCTACGGAACGCGATGATGTGCCACTAAAACACCATAGCGTCCGGGCTGTTTTTGAAAGCGGGTGGGATTTACTCACGATTGAGCAAAAAAACCTGTTGTGTAAACTGGCGATATTCGAAAGCAGTTTTGATCACCAGGCGGCAATAATTTTCGGTGATATCAGCCAGCTTTCATCCCTGGTAAGGAAATCCCTAATGCGCTGTGATCAACAAGGACGGTTCAGTACCCATAACCTGGTCAGAGCGTTTGCTTATGAGAAGCTGGCGCAAGATCCCTTATTACATAAAGACGTGCGCGAGCAGTACTGCCGTTTCTACCTGAATTTATTGGCCGAATCTCAGATGGACATGATGGGCGCAAAGATGGACGCTGTCCGCCTTACGCTGTGGAAGGATTTATTCCATCTCCAAAAAGCTGCTCAATGGGCAATTACTGAATGGGACCCGGAAAGGCTGCGCAGAACACTCACATCAATCCTGGTGTTGTATGCGGTCTATGGTTGGTTTGAAGGTGTAGATGCCTTCCGCCAATTGGGCGACTTGCTGGTAGCGGCATTAACCCGGCAAAACAATCCAGACCCAGAGTATGACGCCATCGTTATGGTTTGCCGTGCCTTTCAAGCTTTTTTGTTGACCAATCTCGGCCAAATCGAGGAAAGCGAAGAAATTTCTCAAAGCTGTTTGCAGCCATTACAGGCACTGGGGTTCATGGCGGAGTTTTCAGTGTGCCTGCATAACCTGGGCGTAAACGCCACCTTTCGCGGGGAATATGATGTGGGTACAGACCTTTTAGAGCGGGCAGTTTTGATTGGCCGGGAGAGCGGATTTATCCTCTGGCCGTCTTACCTTTTATGGCTGGGCCATGGATATTTACTGCTGGGGGAATATGATGCGGGGTTGACCAGCCTGCAAAAGTGCCGGGAGCTGTTTTTAAGGAATGAGACCTTGTGGGGCGCCGCGTTTGCCATTTCAAAAATTGGGTTGGCCTATGATGGGATGGGCGATCACATTAAAGCGCTTGAGTATCACCAGGAAGCGCTTTCGGTTTTCGAAAGAATCGGCAATATTGTTGGGAAAGGTTATTCGCTGAGCAGGATGAGTATGAGTGCATGTTTTACTGGTAATTATCACCTGGCCATCCGGTTTGGTGAGGAGGCTTACCAGCTCTTTGAGATTGTCGGTCATAGCTGGGGTATGGCCAGCACCCTGCCGCGTTTGGGATTTGCCCATCTTGGGTTAGGCGCGGTAAAAGAAGCCCGGGGACTTTTCCTGCAGGGGATGAATTTATCTCAAAAGCTGGAAATGGCACCGTTGCATCTGTATGCCCTGGCCGGTCTGGCTATGACGATGTTGCAAGCAGGAAACCAAGAAACCGCTATTGACCTGCTCAGTTTCGTCACCAGGCATCCCAAGACCCCAATGGCTTATCTGGAGCAGCCGCTGAGTATGCTGGAC
>JBLRWR010000170.1:0-3976 GCA_047921135.1 Candidatus Brevefilum sp. | reverse complement strand
GAAAATCGCCTATGGATATTGACTGCATCCCCAGGGAAGGAAAGTCGCCAATTTCTGGTGAATCAATAATGGGAATCACACCCAGGGCCAGGTATTCAATCAATTTGGTGGGACAGGCGACCTGGTTGACGATGTTATTTTCATGCAAAATGAAACCGAAATGGCTCTGCTGGTATTCTGCGAGGATTTCCTCGTTTGATTTACTCTCGATGATGAGCGCCATTGAGGTTTTCAATTGCGGGGGCAATTTTTGCTGCAACGCATCTGGATTGGGACAGAAAAACCTGAACTCAAAGTTGTCCTGGTTGACAAGCATGGCATCGACCATTTTGGAGACCTGCTGCCACTTTTGTAGTCCCCCGGCGTAGATCACGACCTGCTTTCCATTTTAAAGCGGTTTATCTGTGTATTCAACACGCAACTCACTCAGGATTGGCAAGTGGATAAATTCGCCCTGGATTTTACCCGGATATTTCTTTTCAAGATGCTGGCGCATTCGCTCGGTCACAACAATGAGGATGTTCGCTCGGGTGACAGCATGATGTTCGATCTGATTATAGAGCGCTTTGTTTTGATGATCGTTGTTGTATCCCAACTCCTCAGGCACGACACCGTGAACATCAAGGATTTTGTTAATCCCAAGATAAAACAATAATTTTCGGGATCTATTAATCAGATAAATGCTATGGAAGTAAATTGATCTACACTTCATAATGCACAGCATCATGAGTATTTTTGAGATGATACTGTGTTTCAGGCTGCCCCCGGAGCGAATCACATAGGTTTGGTGGGCAACTTTTTCAAATAGCGCTTGCCGACCTGGCAGGCTGTAATCATCGATGTAAATTCTGTGCCGGTCTGAAAAAATATCATCAATCGCTCTGATACGGATAAAATAGCCGTCTTTTTCTCGTTCTGGAAAAGGATACCCACCAAAAAACACAATTCCATGTAATCCATTAAAAAATTTTATTCCCTTGCGTAATCTGGAGAATAAACGGGTCATTTTTCCGTTTTGTTTGATACTCTATAGATGATCTCGGCCAATTGGTCTGTTCTGTTGATGAAGCGATTGACCCTCTGTCTCAATTATGATGATCCTAACAAAACGCCTGGGAAAATTCTCAATTGATGTCGATTCACTGGTGGTTCCAAAACTCAAAACACTGCTTGAGCGCCGTTTTCCAATGCGGTAAATCCAAATTGAAGGCTGATGCAATAAGCGATTTATCTAAGGTTGAGTTCAGAGGGCGTTCGGCTGGTGTTGGGAAATCTGAGGATTTGGCTGGCAGTACCTGCTTAACCACTTGCTCATGTTTGTTGGGATCCAGCTCAAGGATGGTTTTAGCCCATGCTAGGCGGCTGCAAGCCCCCTCATCCGTCAGGTGGTAAAGGCCTTGCTTTTCTTTTATGTAATCGACAGGATCTTTGCGAGCCTGGGTAATCACCTGAACAGTGGCTTCGGCAAGTGTGCGCGCCCAGGTTGGGCTACTGACCTGATCATCTACAATACGCAAGGTTTCGTGTTGCCGAGCCCATTGAAGGACTTTGGTCACAAAACAAGGGCGACGCAGGGAATAAACCCAGCTGGTTCGAAAGATTAAGTACGCTTCAGCCGTATTCCGGACGGCCACTTCGCCCGCCAGCTTGGTTTGCCCATAAGTGTTGATCGGTGTTGGCTGGTCTTCTTCGGTATAGGGTGCCCCGTGTTTGCCATCGAATACATAATCTGTTGAATAGTGGATCAACGCTGCGCCCAGTTTTTCTGCTTCTTCCGCCAGGGTTTGAACACCCGTGGCATTGATTGCCATAGCCAGATCAGGTTCAGACTCCGCTTTATCAACATCGGTATATGCGGTGGCATTAACGATAATATTGGGCTTTGCACCCTGCACAACTGCGCGGATGCTGTCGGAGGCGGCCATGTCAATTTCAGGGTAATCCAGCGCCGTAAGGTGCCCCAGGGTTGATAGGGTGCGATTAAGCTCCCAACCAACCTGCCCCGAATTACCCAAGAGCAGTATTTTCATGCTCACTCGTATAACTCTCCATTGGCCAGCTTAAGCAGATAATGCCCGTACTGATTACCGTTGAAAGTTTCGGATAGATTTCGTAGTTCATCACGAGTGATGAAACCCATTCTGAAGGCGATCTCCTCAGGGCAGGAGATCATCATGCCCTGGCGGTCTTCAACTGCCTGCACAAAATTCGAGGCTTGCAACAGGGAGTGATGCATGCCCGCATCCAGCCAGGCGACGCCTCGGCCGAGTTCTTTAACACGTAATTCACCGAGGTTCATGTAGACTTTGTTTAGGTCAGTGATCTCGATCTCCCCTCGGGGTGAGGGCTTGAGGTTTTTTGCAAAATTAACCACCTTGTGGTCGTAGAAATAGATGCCCGGGACAGCGTAATGGGAGCGGGGTTTAGCCGGTTTTTCTTCCAGTGAGAGCACATTCCCTTCAGCATCAAATTCAACCACACCATACCGTTCAGGATCGTTAACCGGGTAGGCAAAGATCACGGCTCCTTGTTCAAGCGCAGCGACTTCCCGCAAGGTAGTCGGTAAGCCGTGGCCGTAAAAGATGTTATCGCCAAGAATCAGGGCAACGGATTGGTCACCGATGAATTCGTCACCCACAATAAAGGCATCAGCCAGGCCGCGTGGCTCGGCTTGAATTTTGTAAGCAAAGGACAATCCCCATTGTGAGCCGTCCCCCAATACGCGCTGGTATTGCGCCTGGTCTTCAGGTGTTGTGATGATGAGGATCTCTCTGATGTTCGCCAGCATCAACATGGAGAGCGGGTAATAGATCATCGGTTTATCATAAACCGGTAGAAGCTGTTTGCTGACACCTAATGTCAATGGAAATAGACGGGTGCCACGCCCCCCTGCCAGGATAATGCCTTTCATTGGTTATCTCTCCCTTGATAGTTTATTTCGACCCAGTTTTGATATTCTTTTTCTTTGATAATCGCATTTAACCAGTCTATGTGGTCTAAGTACCAAAGAACGGTTTTTTGAAGCCCTGCGCGCAAGTCGACGCTGGGCTGCCAGCCCAATTCATTATGAATCTTTTCGATATTCATCGCATACCGACGGTCATGGCCAGGGCGGTCGGTGACATAGGTGATCAATTGGGTATGCGGTAGAAATTCGGATGAGCCGTTTGCCTCATCCAGGATGTTGCAAATTGTGTTGACAATTTCGATATTGGGGGGCTGATTTCCTCCACCGATGTTGTAGCTTTCACCGACCTGCCCTTTTTTAAGGATAGTCCAGATGGCATCACAATGGTCTTGCACATAGAGCCAGTCTCGAATTTGCATCCCGTCACCGTAGATCGGCAATGCTCTGCCGGTGAGGGCGTTGAGGATCATCAGCGGAATCAACTTTTCGGGGAACTGGTACGGACCATAGTTGTTTGAGCAATTCGATATGGTCATTGGCAATCCGAAGGAGTGGGAATATGAGCGGACTAAATGATCGCTGCTAGCCTTTGAAGCCGCATAAGGTGAAGTCGGGGCATAGGGTGTAGTTTCCTCGAAGGCCGGGTCGCCAGGTTCTAAGGAGCCATAAACTTCATCGGTGGAAATATGATGAAAGCGGACCTCACCTTGGTCCCGCTTTTGTTCCTGCATCCATACTTTGCGGGCAGCTTCCAATAGCGAGAAGGTGCCCACGATGTTGGTCTGGATAAACGCACCGGGTCCCTTGAGTGAACGGTCTACATGGGATTCGGCGGCAAAATGAACGATGGTATCCACCTGGTGCTCACGGAGGATGTTCTCGACCAGGGTTTGATCGCAGATGTCACCTTCAATGAAAAGATGTTTATCCGGGTAAGGCAGGCCTTTCAGGTTTTCGGTACTGCCTGCATAGGTCAACAGATCAAGGTTGACGATCTTCACGTGCGGATCATGGGCCTGAACGTAGTGGATAAAATTCGACCCAATAAAGCCGGCACCGCCTGTCACC
>JBLRWR010000169.1:0-3984 GCA_047921135.1 Candidatus Brevefilum sp. | reverse complement strand
GCTGGCAGTTACCAGGCTGGCAACCTCCAGTCCTACGATGCACGCATTGAGATCAACGGGTTGGGTTCCGCAGTGGTGTGGGCCGCAGATACCCTCCAGGTCAGCATCAACGGCGCCGGCTCTGTGGACTACTACGGATCGCCGCAGCTCACCCAGGAGATCAGCGGTCTGGGCAACGTCAATAAGCTGGGTGATAAATAGCCACCCCCTGTGATAAAATTAACCAGGGTCAGCGCGTTGATGCCAGCCCTGGTGTACAGTTTTTCTGTAAGGAGACGAACATGAAACGAAATAATCGCATTTTTCTCGGGGTGTTACTTATCCTGGTGGGCACCTTGCTGCTCAGCCGGGAACTGTGGCCGGAATTATTCCAATTCTGGGATTGGCCGTTTTTCATCATCGGCTTGGGCGGATTTTTCCTGCTGTGGGCCATTTTCAGCGGTGCGGGCGGGCTGGCCGTCCCCGGGTCTATCCTGGCCGGGATCGGCGGCATCCTGTATTACCAGAACCTGACCGGCGACTGGGAAAGCTGGGCCTATATCTGGGCGCTCATCCCTGCCTTCGTGGGCGTGGGCGTGATCCTCTCCGGCATCATCGACCGCAACTACAAAGAGGCCTTTAGCGGCGGGTTAATCCTGCTGATGATCAGCGGGATCTTGTTTTTTGCCTTCGGGGAGGTCTTCGGTTTACGCACTGAGGTCACCCAATACTGGCCGGTTTTGTTGATCATCCTGGGCGTGATCGCCCTGGTGCGCGCCATCCTGCCTGGCAAGGGCCAGCGCGCCTGACCCACCCCCAGACTGAAGGCAATGGGGGCGAAATTTCACATTTGCAGAAACAAAAACATGGCTGGTCAGACCTTCCTCACCAGCCATGTTTCTCTTAACGCAGACTTTCCAGAAAAAAACCTATTCAAAACGCGCCCAGGCGTCCTTTACCCGCTGATAGGTGTCGGCGAGGGATTCAGGCAGCACCCGCGTCTCACCCACCGTGGAGATGAAGCTCGTATCGCCGCCCCAGCGGGGCACAATGTGCATGTGCACATGTTCCGCAATGCCCGCCCCGGCCACATCGCCCAGGTTCATCCCCAGGTTAAACCCTTCCGGGTGATAGACCGCCTCCAAAACAGCCACCGCTTTAGTCACCAGGTCCATCATCTCGCGCCGCACCTCGGGGGCCAAGTCTCCCAGGCGGTCGGCGTGCATAAAGGGTACGCACATCAGGTGACCGCTGGTATAGGGGTAACGGTTGAGAATCATAAACACCCCTTCGCCCCGGTAAAACACCAGGTTGTCCAGGCCATCCTCGCGTGCTGCTGCCAGGCAAAACACGCACCCCTGTTCAGCTCGATTATCTTGAATATATTTCATGCGCCACGGTGTCCAGATATAATTCATTGGGTCTCATCCTTACGCTGTGCTCATAATTGTATCAGAATAAACGCAGCATAAGCCTTTGAGTGGGAGGCTTGCGCCACAAACATGAACACCATCTGCCTTATCGTTCAAATTTAGCCCTTCCGGGGTATCATTTATTGATATACTTGTCACGTAATCACGAGTGAGACCGCCTTACTATGGAACAATACAGTCTTTTTCAGCCCCAAAACATCCTCAGCGTCAGCCAGTTGACGGGCTACCTGCGCCAGGTGGTTGAGAGCGACGAACTGCTGCAGGACCTGTGGGTCGAGGGAGAGATCTCCAACGTCACCCGGGCCAGCTCGGGCCACCTCTACTTCACCCTCAAGGACAGCCAGGCAGCCATCCGCTGCGTCATGTGGCGCAACTGGGCCACGCGCCTTGATTTTGAGCCGCGTGAAGGCCTGGCCGTCGAAGCCCACGGTGGCATGGGGGTGTATGAGGTCTCCGGCCAGGTCCAGCTCTACGTTGATATCCTGCGCCCGGCCGGGGAAGGCCTGCTCTTTCAGGAATTTCTGCGCCTGAAGGCCAAATTAGAGGCTGAAGGGCTGTTTGACCCTGCGGCCAAACGCCCCATCCCGCCCCTGCCCCGGGTGATCGGTATCGTCACCTCACCCACAGGCGCCGCCTTGCAGGACATGCTCAACACGCTGCGGCGCCGTTACCCGGTGGTGCAGGTTGTGCTCTCACCCACCACTGTCCAGGGGGTCAGCGCCCCGGGTGAGATCGTGGCAGCCCTCGAACAGCTCAACCGGTTGGCGAACCCCGATGTGATCCTCATCGGTCGGGGCGGCGGCTCGATCGAAGACCTGTGGGCCTTTAATGATGAAACTGTTGCCCGTGCTGTGGCTGCCTCAGCCGCACCGGTGATCTCCGGCGTCGGGCACGAAACCGACTTCACCCTGACGGATTTCGCCGCCGACCTGCGCGCCCCCACGCCGACTGCGGCCGCCGAGGTTGCCACCCCGGATCGATCCGAGCTCTTAGGGATCGTTGCCGAGCTGGCTAACCGCCACACCGCTGCGCTCAATACCCGCCTGGCCGATTTGCGCTGGGCCCATAGTCAGTCGAAAAACACCCTCGACCGGCTGTCTCCCCGTCACGCAATCAACGCCTACCGCCAGCGCCTGGACGAAATCACCCTGCGCCTGGATCGCGCCGCCTGGGTCAGGCTGGATAAATTGGGCATGGGGCTGGCCAATCTTGAGCAGTCCCTGCACAGCCTCAACCCCCACGCAGTCCTCAAACGCGGCTACGCCATCGTTACCCGCGCCAGTGACGGGCAACTGATCAAGCGCGCCGACCAGGTGCACCCGGATGAGGACGTGCACATCCGGGTCAGCCAGGGGGCCATGCAAGCCCGCATTACACACATTACCCAGGAGAATGATCATGACCGATAATCACACCCAGGAAATCCACGCCATGGATTTTGAAAGCGCCTTCAACGCCTTGCAGGAAAACGTGGCCAAGCTTGAAGGAGAAGACCTGCCCCTGGAAACAGCGCTGATGCTGTTTGAACGTGGGCAGGCGCTGGCCAAACACTGCGCAACCCTGCTGGAAGAGGCTGAATTAAAAGTACGCACACTGTCCAGCAACGCATCCGAAACCCCTGCAGCGGAAGAATAACCCATGCCGCTTTCAGGTGTCTTCCACAACCCCGTCTTTATCGCCACCCTGGTGGTCTCATTTTTAGCGCAAATTCTCAAACTGCCCATGTGCTACCTGCGCACCCGGGAATGGGATTGGTCTCTGCTGTTCAGCACCGGCGGTATGCCCAGCTCACACTCGGCCGTGGTCACCGCGGCTGCAGTAGGGATCGGCCATTACGCTGGCTTCGACACACCCCTGTTCGGCCTGGCCTTTGCCATCGCCTCGGTGGTGATCTACGATTCGACCAATATCCGCCGGCAGGCTGGCTTCCACGCGCAACAGATCAACCGCATCATCAAAGAATTCTTGCATGGTGAGATCAAGCCCGCCGAGGATTTCAAAGAGCTGCGCGAGGTGCTGGGCCACTCGCCGCTTGAAGCGCTGGGCGGCGTCATCCTGGGTATCCTTGTCAATCTCGTCCTCTGGCAGCTTTGGCCTTGATTAGTGAATGGTGATTGGTGCATTGCGAATAGTCCAGCTCAACACTGCACATGCCATCGCGAGGAGGTCCCGCAGGGTGCGGTCTGCTCGTCACCGCACCAATTATTTTGTCATTACGGGGATGTCCCACAGGGACGACGAATAAAATCAGTATTTATGAATGGTGAATTGTGAATTGCCCCACTCCGCACTGCTCTTGTCATTGCGAGCGTAACGTTTTGCAAAATAACATTCTATTTTTGTCATTGCGAGGAAGTCCCACAGGGACGACGAAGCAATCTCAGAAACTGTGAACAGAGAGTAGTGAGTGGTGAATTGCCCCACTCCGCACTGCTCTTGTCATTGCGAGCGTAACGTTTTGCAAAATAACATTCTATTTTTGTCATTGCGAGGAAGTCCCACAGGGACGACGAAGCAATCTCAGAAACTGTGAACAGAGAGTAGTGAGTGGTGAATTGCCCCACTCCGCACT
>JBLRWR010000168.1:0-4067 GCA_047921135.1 Candidatus Brevefilum sp. | reverse complement strand
CACCTCTGGCGCAACCAGGCAGCTGACCCGGGCCGTCCCGGCGCCCAGTTCCAGCACATCTTTGCCCGTCATCGAATCAATCGATTGGATAGCGGGTAACAGGTTGTCCTGGTAATCCTCCCGCTTGACCAGGGCGTGGTAGCGTTCGGCCTCGCTGGCGTAGATGGTGGTTAACTCAGGCATGGTGGGTTACCTTTCCATTTGCGCAGTCCGAAGCGGTGACCGTCGGGATCAACCCCTTCGGCAATCGGCTCCCCATCCTCCAGGATGCGAATTTCGGCAATTTGAATACCAGCCGCCAGGAGCTTCATCCGGGCTTGTTCCAAATCATCAACTTTAAAGACCAGCTCGTGCTGGTCGTTTGGGGATGTGTGTGCACCGCCGTGC
Organism: Candidatus Brevefilum sp.; assembly: GCA_047921135.1. GTDB lineage: Bacteria > Chloroflexota > Anaerolineae > Anaerolineales > Anaerolineaceae > Brevifilum. The sequence goes on along the minus strand of JBLRWR010000168.1, from coordinate 3,680 downwards.
AATGCCAATGCGCAGCCCCCGGCATCGAGTTCAACCCACATTTCTTGCGCAGCATCCGCCAATTCGCCGGGGTAGGTGACCTTGAACCCAAGCAGATCTTTGTAAAAGTGCACTGCCCGCGCCATATCCTGAACATAGAGGATGACTTGGGTCATTTTCGCCTGTAGCATGGTTTTCCTCACTTCTAAAGATGTATTTTCATCCATCAGGCTTTAATTTTCACTTAAATTGAGATAATATTGCACTTTATGCCGAAAAATGGCAAGTTTCAGGGCCTAATACGGCGCATCAGGCCCTGGCCAGCCATACGTTGAAAAATCCACCCGGCCATCGGCATTAAATTGCACCCCTTCTTCTTCCAGAAGGGTACGCTGCATGGCGTTGCCAAACCCGTCGCCGTGGATGCTGATTTTTCCCTGGGCGTTGATCACCCGCTGCCAGGGCACGTCAGGCGCAGTCCCATGCTTGAGAGCCGCCATGGCGTACCCGACCATGCGTGCGGTGCATCCGCCCACCAGCTCAGCGATGCGACCGTAGGTGGTCACCTTGCCAGGGGGAATGCGCCGGACCATGGCATAAATGCGCTCGTGCAGCGGTTCCATCAGCGCGCTTTATGGGCTTTGAGGGAAAATACCACCGGCAAGGGCACGGGCATGCTCGGGAAGGTGTATAAGCCATCCTCCCTGGGTTTCATTTGGGGATAAACCGGGTCGCTCAGCGCTTCGTATTCGTGGAAGAATTCCAGGTGTAAGCCTGCCCTGAGCAGGGCATTGATGATGTCGCTGATCGGCCACTGCCACTCATAAGTTGGCGTGCTGGTTTTATAGCTGGCATCCATATAATCTTGTTCCTCTTCGTCCCAAATGTAGGGCGCGGGGTTGTGAAAATATGGCAGGATGAATTGCCAGGTCCCTTCGTCATCAAAGGTATACAGCAGGGGATGGGCGTCCATGATATAGAAGAAGCCGCCCGGTTTGAGGAAATGCGCGATGATCTGTGCCCATTCGTCCAGGTTTTTGAGCCAGCACAGCACACCGATGGAGGTGAAGACGATATCAAACTGACCCTCCAGGTGGTTGGGCAGGTCGTAGATATCGGCACACACGAATCTGGCGGAGAGGTTGGCGGTTTTTGACAGCTCACGGGCGGCCGCAATGGCTGCCGGCGAGAAATCGACCCCGGTCACGTCTGCGCCCTGGCGCACCCAGGCCAGGCTATCCAGGCCGAAATGGCACTGCAGGTGCAGAAGAGATAACCCGGATACATCCCCCACCTCCGTGAGGATCTCTTTGGGCAGCCAGCGCTCACCGGCTAAAAAGCGCTCCACGCCATAGGAGCGCAGATGGACGGGTGTCACCTCGTCCCACCAGGCCTGATTACCATCGCGAGCCTGTTCATAAGGCACGTGTTTTGATTTTGCCATTATTGATTGTCTCCTGTTGCTATAGGAATTCGCGCAGATCGCTGCTGCGGCTGGGATGGCGCAGCTTGCGCAGGGCTTTGGATTCGATCTGGCGGATGCGTTCACGGGTCACGTTGAAGTACTGGCTGACCTCCTCCAGGGTGTGGTCGTGCCCATCAATCAGCCCGAAGCGCAGCTCAAGCACCTGCCGTTCTCGTTCAGAAAGCGAGGCCAGCGAATCACGGATTTGATCACGCAGGATTTCTTTGACAGCCTCATCCATGGGGGCTATCGCCTCCTGGTCTTCAATGAAATCCGCCAGGGTGCTGTTGTCTTCGTCGCCGACCGGTTTTTCCAGTGAGATTGGCTCCTCAGCCACCTTGAGGACGTTTCTGACCTTGCTGGCGGCTTCCTCCAGGGCAGCGATTTGCATGGCATCGAGAGGGATGTCATCCGCTATGGCACTGTGGATGCCTTGCGCCACATTTTCATCGATGAATTCAGATTCAATGGCGATCTCTTCCAGGGTGGGCTCACGGCCCAATTCCTGCGTAAGGAAGCGCTGGATACGCAAAATTCTTGAGATCGCTTCATACATGTGCACCGGGATGCGGATGGTACGGGCGTGTTCTGCAATGTAGCGACTGATGGATTGCCGGATCCACCAGGTGGCATAGGTGCTGAACTTGTACCCCAGGGTGGGATCAAATTTTTGAACCGCCCGCAGCAGCCCCAGGTTTCCCTCCTGGATCAGATCGAGAAACGAGATGCCCCGGTTCATAAACCGCTTCGCCACGCTGACCACCAGGCGCAGGTTTGCCAGGGTTAAGATCTGGTTGGCTTCGCCGTTGAGTAAGTCAACTGCAGTGAAGTTCTCCTGCAAGGTTTCTTCAGGGGGCAGGTTGGTTTTAAAGAAAAATAAGGTCGGCAGCCTCAGTTTTCGTTGTAGGTGAACCTGCAGCTTTTCAGATAAGCCTGATGGGAGCAGGTATAAACACAGGTACAACCTGAAGATTTGATCGATGATCTGCTTTTCTTTTTTCTCTGGCTTCCAAAAATTCTTTTCTAAATAATTGCGCAGATAGGAGGATTCCTCAATCTGCCAGGATTGCCGTAACCTTTGGGTTTCCACCATCATTTGGTGGATATCCAGCGGGTTACCCTGTCCTTTTTTAACCAACCCTTTAAGGCGGCTGTTGATGGTGAGGATTTCGTCAAAGATCACCAACATCAAAGGTGATTTCTCTATGAGCGGGGGATTGGGCAGTTTATCGGTCAATGTTTCGACCAGGTCTTGCGCTTTCATCCTGCTGGCCAGCCAAAACTCATCATCAGCGTCCAGCAGGTCGATACGTCCAATCTCACGCATATATAGCCTGACCGGGTCATCCATTCTGTTGAAGGTCGCGTCATCCTCAGAGGACCTGGAATCGAAAATTAGCTTTTTGCTATCCAGATCTTGGTTGGGGATGTGTTCGGATCCTGGTTCTTTTTCAGACATGGTTTTTTGAATGGTGATCATCAATCTTTACAGACAGGAAAATGTCGCTGATTGGCCCGTTAACCTCAATTTTAGCACGGGTCTTAAGATTTTTGCTTGACCTTGGCAAAAGATTGTTGTAAAGCATGGTCTAATTTAGCCCGGGCCCGAACATAAGCCAGGGCAGCCTCTTTGATGTCGACGATCAATTCCCCTGCTTCATCGTGATCCTGAGATTGGAGATAAACCAGCTGGTCCAAACCCTCATCAATACGGGCTCTGCGCAACCGGATGAACATGTGCAACAAATCTTCTAATTTCGGGTCTCCCGGCTGAAACCGCCAGTCCGGATAGTCTTCCTCAGATGCGGCTTCGATGAGTGCTTCCAGCAGTGTCTCTGGCGCTCGATTGTGGATAAAGCTGAGGGGTTCCTCTGCTTCTTGGTCCAGGGAGTCCTTTACCAGCTTAAACATTTCTCGATGGTCGGTGTGTGAGAAATCTTCCATATGCACGCAAGCCAGTTCGTAGCCTCTGAAGGCTCGGTCGATGAAATTCAACAGGGTTGGGTCTGCCAGCAGCGCGGTCAGGCACTTCTCTTCCAGCAGCCGGTGGGGCAGGACGGGGATTTTTGCTGGTTGTTCCGGTGCTTCTGGCTGGGGGCGGTATGCTGACGGTCTGCGGCGAGGCCGTCCAGCTGACCGGCGTACCAGGGCGCGCTCATCCACCTTCAGCAGGCGGGCCAGGCGTTGGCGGTAGGATTCCCGCTCTACGCTGCCCCTGACATCTTCGATCAATGGT